>NZ_JBEXFB010000020.1:0-199270 GCF_040606575.1 Streptomyces sp. NPDC005402 | reverse complement strand
ACGCCCTCGCCGTCCTCGGCGATGACGAGGCCGCCGTACGGGGAGACGGTGATGTTGTCGGGGCCGTCGAAGGCGCCGTCCTCGGAGGGGTCCGGCCCGTCCCGTCCCCAGGGGCGCTGCCCCTTCGACCCCGGTTCCTGGGGGCTGCGCCCCAGGCCCCCCATCGGCCCGAAGGGCCTCGTCCTCAAACGCCGGACGGGCTGAACAAACCGGCACCCACCGTCACTCGTCCCCGCACCGCTCCCCCTTCTCGGCCTTCTCCACCAGCAGGGCCGGCGGTGTGAAGCGGTCGCCGTAGCGGGCGGCGAGTTCGCGGGCGCGGGCGACGAAGCCCGGCAGTCCGCCCTCGTAGCCGTTGATGTACTGCAGGACGCCGCCCGTCCAGCCCGGGAAGCCGATGCCGAAGATGGAGCCGATGTTGGCGTCGGCGACCGAGGTCAGTACTCCCTCCTCCAGGAGCTTGACCGTGTCGAGGGCCTCGGAGAAGAGCATGCGTTCCTGCATGTCCCGGAAGGGGATCTCCGAGCCCGGGCGGGTGAAGTGTTCCCGCAGGCCCGGCCAGAGGGCGACCCGCTTGCCGTCGTCGCCGTAGTCGTAGAAGCCGCCGCCCCCGCTGCGGCCGGTGCGCCCGAACTCGTCGACCATGCGGTCGATGACCGCCTCGGCGGGGTGGGCCGTCCAGGTGCCGCCCGACTCCTCCACCGCCTGCCTGGTCTCCTTGCGGATCTTGCGCGGGAGCGTCAGCGTCAGTTCGTCCATCAGGGAGAGGACCTTCGCCGGGTAGCCCGCCTGCGCCGCCGCCTGTTCGATCGACGCTGGCTCGATGCCCTCACCGACCATCGCCACGCCCTCGTTGAGGAAGTGGCCGATCACGCGGGAGGTGAAGAAGCCGCGGGAGTCGTTCACGACGATCGGTGTCTTCTTGATCTGGCGGACCAGGTCGAAGGCCCGGGCCAGCGCCTCCTCGCCCGTCCTCTCGCCCTTGATGATCTCGACCAGGGGCATCTTGTCGACCGGTGAGAAGAAGTGCAGGCCGATGAAGTCGCTCTGGCGCTCCACGCCCTCGGCCAGCGCGGTGATCGGCAGGGTCGAGGTGTTGGAGCACAGCAGTGCGTCCGGCTCGACGATGTGCTGGATCTCCTGGAAGACCTTGTGCTTGAGCGCCGTGTCCTCGAAGACCGCCTCGATGACCGCGTCGCAGCCGGCCAGGTCCTGGGGGTCGGCCGTCGGGGTGATGCGGGCCAGCAGCGCGTCCGCCTTCTCCTGCGTCGTACGGCCCCGGGAGACCGCCTTCGCGCAGAGCTTCTCCGAGTAGGCCCTGCCCTTGGCCGCCGCCTGCGCGGACACGTCCTTCAGGACCACGTCGATGCCCGCGCGGGCGCACGAGTACGCGATGCCCGCGCCCATCATCCCGGCGCCGAGCACGGCCACCTTGCGGACCTGGCGAGGCCGCACGCCCTTGGGGCGGTTCGCGCCGGAGTTCACCGCCTGGAGGTCGAAGAAGAACGCCTGGATCATGTTCTTCGAGGTCTGGCCGGCGGCCAGCTCGACGAAGTAGCGCGCCTCGATGACCTGCGCGGTCTCGAAGTCGACCTGGGCGCCTTCGACCGCGGCCGCGAGGATGTTGCGCGGGGCCGGGTAGGGCGCGCCGTTGGTCTGCTTGCGCAGGCTCGCCGGGAACGCGGGCAGGTTCGCCGCGAACTTCGGGTTGGCGGGCGTGCCGCCGGGGATGCGGTAGCCCGGCTTGTCCCAGGGCTGCTGGGACTCGGGGTTGGCCTCGATGAACGCGCGGGCCTTGGCGAGGAGTTCGTCCTGTGTGGTGGCCACGTCGTCGACGAGGCCGTTCTGGAGGGCGCGCTGCGGGGCGTACTGCGTGCCCTGGAGCAGCACCTTCAGGAGGGCGTCCGCGATGCCGAGGAGTCGGACGGTGCGGACCACGCCGCCGCCGCCCGGGAGCAGGCCGAGCGTGACCTCGGGGCAGCCGATCTTGGAGCCGGGCGCGTCGAGGGCGATGCGGTGGTGGCAGGCCAGGGCGATCTCGTAACCGCCGCCCAGGGCAGCTCCGTTGATGGCGGCGACGACGGGCTTGCCGAGGGTCTCGATGCGGCGGAGGTTGCGCTTGATCGCGAGGCCGCCGTCGAAGAGGTCCTGGGCGGTCTCAGGGGTGACCCGGATGAGGTCGCGCAGGTCGCCGCCGGCGAAGAAGGTCTTCTTGGCGGAGGTGATGATGACACCGCGGATGGTGTCCTTCTCGGCCTCCAGGCGGTCGGTGATCACCGCGAGGGAGTCGCGGAACGCCTGGTTCATGGTGTTGGCGGACTGGTTCGGGTCGTCGATGACGAGGGTGACGACGCCGGTGCGGTCCTGTTCCCAGCGGATGGTCGTGGACTGAGTGCTCATGTGGAAGTGCTCCGTGTGATCCGTCGTATCCGTGGGAGGGGGTCAGATGCGCTCGACGATGGTGGCGATGCCCATGCCGCCGCCCACACAGAGCGTCGCGAGGCCGTACCGCTTGTCCTGGCGCTCCAGTTCGTCGATCAGGCTGCCCAGGATCATGGCACCGGTCGCGCCGAGCGGGTGGCCCAGCGCGATCGCGCCGCCGTTGACGTTGACCTTGTCCAGGGAGAGGCCCATGTCCCGCACGAAGCGCAGGACGACCGCCGCGAAGGCCTCGTTGATCTCGACGAGGTCGATGTCGTCGATGGTCAGGCCGGCCTTGGCGAGGGCCTTGCGGGTGGCCGGCGCGGGGCCGGTGAGCATGATGGTGGGCTCGGAGCCGGAGACGGCGGCGGAGACGATCCGCGCCCGCGGGGTCAGGCCGTAGCGCTCGCCGACCTCCCTGGACCCGATCGCGACCAGCGACGCGCCGTCCACGATGCCGGAGGAGTTGCCCGCGTGGTGGACGTGGTCGATCTTCTCGACCCAGTGGTACTTCTGCAGGGCCACGGCGTCGAAGCCGCCCAGGTCGCCGATGTCCGCGAAGGACGGCTTGAGCTTGCCCAGGGAGTCCGCGGTGGTGCCGGGGCGCAGGTGTTCGTCGTGGTCGAGGACGGTCAGGCCGGCGCGGTCCTTCACGGGGACGACGGAGCGGTCGAAGCGGCCCTCCTTCCAGGCCGTCGCGGCGCGCTCCTGCGACAGGGCCGCGTACTCGTCGACGTCACGCCGCGAGAACCCCTCGATCGTGGCGATCAGGTCGGCGCCGATGCCCTGCGGCACGAAGTTGACGGCCAGGTTGGTCATCGGGTCGTTGAACCAGGCACCGCCGTCGGAGGCCATCGGCACCCGGGACATCGACTCGACACCGCCCGCGAGAACCAGGTCCTCCCAGCCCGAACGCACCTTGGCGGCGGCCATGTTGACGGCCTCCAGGCCCGAGGCACAGAAGCGGTTCTCCTGCACGCCCGCGACCGTGTCCGGGAGGCCCGCGGCGATCGCGGCGATCCGGGCGATGTCGGAGCCCTGGTCGCCTACCGGGCCGACGACGCCGAGCACGATGTCGTCGACCGCCGCCGGGTCCAGGTCCGGGAAGCGGGCCCGGATCTCGTGGATGAGTCCCACGACCAGGTCGATGGGCTTGGTGCCGTGCAGGGAGCCGTTCGCCTTGCCGCGGCCGCGCGGGGTGCGGATCGCGTCGTACACGTACGCTTCGGTGCTCACGGGGAAGCCTTTCAAATGAGGGTCAGCTCAGCAGGGAACGGCCGATGATCTCTTTCATGATCTCGGTCGTGCCGCCGTAGATGGTCTGGATCCGGCCGTCGGTGAAGGCCCGCGCGACCGGGTACTCGCTCATGTAGCCGTAGCCGCCGTGCAGTTGCAGGCAGCGGTCGGCGACCCGCTTCTGGAGCTCGGTCGCCCACCACTTGGCCATGGAGGCGTGGACGGCGTCCAGTCCCCCGTCACAGTGGTCCTCGACGCAGCGGTCGACGAACGTCCGGGTGACGGCGCACTCCGTGGCCATCTCGGCTATCTCGAACCGGATGTGCTGCTTGGTGGCGAGCGGCCGGCCGAAGGCCTCGCGCTCCTTGACGTAGTCGGTGGTGATCTCCAGGAGGTGTTCGGCGGCGGCGATCGCGGAGACGGCGATGCTCAGGCGTTCCTGGGCGAGGTTGGTCATCAGGTGGCCGAAGGCGCCGTCGCGCTCGCCGAGGAGGTTCTCCTTGGGCACGCGTACGTCGTGGAAGAACAGCTCGGCCGTGTCCTGGGCCTTCTGACCGATCTTGTCGAGGTTGCGGCCGCGCTCGAAGCCGGCCGTGCTGCGCTCGACGACCAGCAGTGACAGTCCGCGGGCCCCGCCCTCGGGTGTGGTCTTCGCGACGACGATCACCAGATCGGCGATGATCCCGTTGGAGATGAACGTCTTGGAGCCGTGCAGCAGCCAGTGGTCGCCCCGGTCCTCCGCGTGCGTGCGGATGCCCTGGAGGTCGGAGCCCGCGCCGGGTTCGGTCATGGCGATGGCGGTGACGAGCGAGCCGTCGCAGAAGCCGGGCAGCCAGCGGCGCTTCTGCTCCTCGGTGGCGAGGCCGGTGAGGTAGGGGCCGATGACGTCGTTGTGCAGGCCCAGGGCGAGTCCGGGAGCGCCCGCGCGCGTGAACTCCTCGGCGAGCACGGTGGCGTAGCGGAAGTCCGTCGTGCCGCCGCCCCCGAACTCCTCGGGCACGGCGAGCCCGAGCAGGCCCTGCTTGCCGGCCGCCCGCCAGGCCTCGCGGGAGACGATGCCGTCCTTCTCCCACTGCGCGTAGTGCGGCAGCACCTCCCTGGCCAGGAAGGCGCGCACGGTCTCGCGGAACGTGTCGTGCTCGGGGGCGAAGAGCTGCCGCTTCATTCGGGGCCTTTCCGGAGTTCCTGGTCCTTCACGAGGTCCGGTACGTCCCACTCGCGTGCCACGTCCGCGGTGTCGGCGCCGTCCCGGGCGGGCCCCGTGCGGACGGCCGTGGGGGTCGCGGAGAAGCGGGGCGCGGGCGCGGGCTGGGTGATGCCGCCGTGGTCGGTGAAGGTGCCGCGGGCGGCGAGGTGCGGGTGGTGCGGGGCCTCGCGCAGTGACAGGACGGGCGCCACGCACGCGTCGGTGCCCTCGAAGACGGCCGCCCACTCGTCTCTCGTACGGCTGCGGAAGCGGGCCGCTACCGCCTCGCGCAGATCGCCCCAGCGGGTCCAGTCCTTGCGGGCGTCCGCGAAGTCCGGGACGCCCAGCAGGTCGAGGAAGAGATCGTAGAACTGCGGCTCCAGCGCGCCCACCGCCATGTACTTGCCGTCGGCGGTCTCGTAGGTGCCGTAGTACGGGCAGCCGCCGTCGAGGAGGTTGGCGCCGCGCCGGTCCTGCCAGCCGCCGGCCGCGGTCATGCCGTGCAGCATCGCGGCGAGGTGGGAGGTGCCGTCGACGATGGCCGCGTCGACGACCTGGCCGGTGCCGGTCGCGCGCGCGTGGTGCAGGGCGGCGAGGACACCGACGACGAGGTAGAGGGAGCCGCCCGCGTAGTCGCCGAGGAGATTGGCGGGGACGGCGGGCGGACGGCCCGGTTCGCCGATCAGGCCGAGGGTGCCGGTGAGGGCGATGTACGCGATGTCGTGCCCGGCGCGCTGGGCCAGCGGCCCCTCCTGGCCCCAGCCGGTCATCCGGCCGTAGACGAGGGCCGGGTTACGGGCGTGGCAGTCCTCGGGGCCGACGCCGAGGCGCTCGGCGACGCCGGGGCGGTTGCCCTCGATGAGGATGTCGGCGCGGGCGGCGAGATCGAGCACGCGCGCGGCGCCTTCGGGGGCCTTGAGGTCGACGACCACCGAGCGCTTGTTGCGGTTGGTGATGTCGAAGTCGGGGTCGATCGAGAGGGCGGCGCCGCCGGGGCGGGAGACGCGGACGACGTCGGCTCCCAGGTCGGCGAGGAGCATGGCGGCGAACGGGCCCGGCCCGATCCCGGCGAGCTCCACCGCGCGCACGCCGGTGAGCGGGCCGTGCCCGGGCGTCGTTGCCGTTGTCATCCAGCCCCCATTGGCGTGACACAACTGATGTAACACCAGTGATGCTATGAACGCGTTCCAGTGGACACAAGACCTGAGCGAGCAAGCGCTTAGCCAATTATCGGCCTCTTCAGGGCATTCCCGGGCACGGCCACCGTCCCACCTCCGGCCTCGTCGTCAGGCTCCGCAGTCCTCACGCTAGCCTCGGCCACCGACAACGGCGCGCGCGGCGGCATCCAGGAGTGTCATGAGCAGGCTGAAAAAGACGGACCGTCCCTACGACATCGTGCTCTTCGGGGCGACCAGCTTCGCGGGAGCGCTCACCGCGCACTATCTCGCCTCGCACGGCCCGGACGATCTGCGCTGGGCGATCGCCGGCCGCAGCGAGGACAAGCTCCGGGCGCTGCGCGCGAAGCTGCCGGAGGGCACGGACGTGGGGGTCCTCACGGCCGACGTCTCGGACCCGGACTCGCTGCGCGCCCTCGCCGGGCACGCACGCGTGGTCGCCACCACGGTCGGCCCCTATCTGACGTACGGCGGGGCGCTCGTCGCCGCCTGCGCGGACGCCGGGACGGACTACCTCGACCTCTCGGGCGAGCCGGAGTTCGTGGACCTGATGTACGTCCGGCACGACGCACGCGCGCGTGAGACGGGCGCGCGGCTGGTGCACGCGTGCGGCTTCGACTCGGTTCCGCACGACCTGGGGGCGTACTTCACCGTCCGGCAGCTACCGGAGGGCGTGCCGATCACCGTCGACGGGTTCGTGACCGCGGACGGCATGTTCTCCGGCGGGACCTTCGCCTCCGCCCTCAACCAGTTCGCGCGCGGTCGGCAGATGATCGCCGCCGCCCGTGACCGCGGACGGCACGAGCCGCGCCTGGTGGGCCGGCGGGCCTCCGCACCGACCGGCACCCCGCGGTACGCGCAGGAGGTCGGCGCCTGGGCCCTGCCGCTGCCGACCATCGACGCGCAGATCGTCCGGCGCTCGGCGAAGGCCCTGGAGCGTTACGGCCCAGACTTCCGCTACCGGCACTACGCGGCCGTACGGCGGCTGCCGGTCGCGGTGGGCGGGGTCGCGGCCGTGGGCGCGCTGTTCGCGGCGGCCCAGCTGCCGCCCGCGCGGCGCTGGCTGTCCGGCCGGGTCAGGCCGGGTGACGGACCGAGCCCCGAGAAGCGGGCCAAAAGCTGGTTCTCGGTGCGGTTCGTCGGAGAGGGCGGTGGGCGCCGGGTGTTCACCGAGGTCACGGGCGGCGACCCCGGATACGACGAGACGGCGAAGATGTTCGCCGAGTCGGCACTGTCCCTGGCCTTCGACGACCTCCCGAAGACGTCCGGTCAGGTCACCACGGCGGTGGCGATGGGGGACGCGCTGATCGAGCGACTGCGGCGCGCCGGGATCACCTTCCGCGTGGCGTCGAGCCGGTGAGCCCGCGTCACAAGGACCAGCCTGCCACCGTGTAGATCATCCCCGCGATCCAGCCGAGCCCCGCGAGCACGCCGAGGACCAGCGCTGCGGTCACGGCACGTTCCACGGGCCGGTTCGGGTCGGCGAGGGGCTTGGGGGAACGGTGGGTCATGCGGTGCGTCGTCATGCGGGACAGCCTGCCGAGTACACCGGGGCACGCACATCCGTACAGATACTCAGACGACGTACTCAGTACCGTTCCTGGAGGCCGGTCAGGAGGTCGCCTCCCGCAGCGCCCGTCGGCACAGCGCGTCCGCCCTGCGCGTCGTCTCCGGCAGGCGGTACGCCGGCGTGAGCGCGAGGGTGTGGGCGCAGGCGTTGTCGAGGCTCACGCGGTGGCCGACCGAGACGAAGACCGGCTTCACCGCCTCACGCGTGCGCAGGGCCCGGCCGACCTCCTCCGCGTCCGCCAGCAGCGGCGTCCACGCACCGCGCCGGACGCCGGGATCCTCGTACGTGAAGGTGAACGGGTTCTTCGCGACGCCGATGGTGGGCAGGCCCGTGAGCACGCCGAGGTGGCTGGCGAGGCCGAAGCGGCGGGGGTGGGCGAGTCCGTAGCCGTCGCAGACGACCAGGCCGGGCGGGCACGGCAGGGCGTCGAGGGCGGCGAGGACCGTGGGGATCTCGCGGAAGGCGAGCAGGCCGGGCACGTACGGGAAGGAGATCCGGCCCACGGCGGTCGCCTCGGCCACGACCTCCAGGCTCGCCGCGTCCAGCACCACGGCCGCCGCCGCGACGACGTCCCGCTGGTCGTCGTAGGCCACGTCGACCCCGGTGACATGGCCCGTGCCGGGCGGGGGGCCCTGCTCGTCGAGGACCGTCCCCGCCCTCAACTCGTCCTGGACCGCGCGGGCCTGCTCCTCGGTCGCGGGCCAGCCCGCGGGAATGTCCACTGTCGTCATGGTGGGGACGAGCGTACGGCGGGGCGGCGTAGGCTCGCGATCATGTTCGTACTGGAGCTGACCTACACCGCGCCGCTCGATGCCGTGGACGCCGTGCTGCCGGCGCATGTCGCCTGGCTGGACGAGCAGTACGAGAAGGGCGTCTTCCTGGCGTCCGGGCGCAAGGAACCCCGCGACGGCGGGGTGATCATCGCCGTCGCGGAGGACCGTGCGCGGATCGAGGAGATCGCCGCGGGCGATCCCTTCGTCGCGGCCGGGGTGTGCGCGTACCGCGTCACCGAGTTCGCCGCGACGAAGACGGCCCCCGCGCTGAAGGAGTACCGGGAGACGCTCGGCTGAAGGTCAGCTCTTGCCACCCAGGGCGCGCTGGAGCTGGCTCTTGTTCATGTCCGAACGGCCCTTGACGCCCTTGCGCTTGGCCTCCTCGTAGAGCTGGTCGTAGGTCGGACCCTGCGAGCCCTTGCCGGACCGCTGCCCGCCCCGCTTGCCCGAGGACATGTCCTGGGTCGAGGTCCGGCTGGCCGTCTTGGACTCGCCGGACCGGGCGCGTTCCTTGTTGACCGTCCGCGCCGCGATCTCCTTGGCCCGCCCGGTGCTCTCGCCCCGGTCCTCGGCGCTCTCCTTGATGTGCTCGTACTGGCGTTCGCGCTTCGAACTCGAACCGGCTGGCATATGGGATCACTCCTTTCGCCGTCGGCGACCGGGTACCCACATTCCGCCACTCAGCTCTCCAGACGAGCCACCCGTCCCTTCTCCCCGGCCGCCCAGCAGCCGCCGTCGACCGTGCAGTCCACGGTGTCGTACGAGCCGGTGTCCACGGTCCGCCAGGTCCGGCCGCCGTCCCTGGTGAGGTCCGTGCCGGTGGGGCCGACCGCGAGGGCGGCGGTGCGGCTGCGCGGGAGCCAGGCCACGCCGGAGCGGTAGGCGTTCACCGGGGCCGCGGCGGGCCGCCAGGTCGCGCCGCCGTCGCCGGTACGGGCCGCGGCCCGCGGAGAGTCCTGGTCGGGGCGGTAGTCGCCGCCGACCGCGAGTCCGTGCGCGCGGTCGCGGAAGGCCAGCGCGAAGACGCCCTTGGCCGGATCGCCCGCCGGGATCGGCGTGTCGGAGGCGGTCCAGGTCAGGCCCCGGTCGGCGGAGTGCAGTACACGCGCGCGTGCGGCGCCGCCGGTGGCCAGCCAGACATCGCGCGGGCCCGAGCTGACCAGGCACTGCCCACTCGCCGCGAAGCCGGCCTCGCCGTCGAGCGCGGTCGGCATGCCCTTGTTCGGCAGCACCTTCCAGGAGCGGCCGCCGTCGGAGGTCGACAGGATGCGGAACTTCCCGTCGACCGGGTCGCTCATGGCGAGGCCGTGGCGGCGGTCGAAGAAGGTGAGGCAGTCGTAGAAGGCCTTGGCGTCGGTGTTGCGGAAGGACTCGGTCCAGGTCGCGCCGCCGTCGTCGGTGCGGTAGACGCGGGACGCCTCGCCCTCCCCGATGGCCAGGACGACCGCCCGGCGCGCGTCGAACGCCTCGATGTCCCGGAACTGCAGCTCGGCGGCACCGGGCGGCGAGACGTTCCGCCAGCTCGCCCCGCCGTCCGTGGTGCGCAGCACGGTGCCCTGGGTGCCGGCCACCCAGGCGGTGTCCCGGCTGACCGCCGACAGCCCGCGGAACCGAACCTCGGGGGTACCGCTGTCCTTGAGCTCCCAGTGCGGTGTACGGCCGTCCGTGTCATGTGCCTCGGCCGGTACGACGGTGAGGGCGGCCAACGCCGCCGCACAGGCCGCCGCCGCGGCGATGGTCCGCATCGCCGGACCCGTCCGTCTCTTGCCTCGCGTGTTCCCCAAGCGCCTCATGGCGGGCGAAGCTAGCCCACGCGTCCAGTGCCGTCCAGATGCCCTCGGCGGTCGGCCGACCGGGGCGCGAGGTGTCACAAGTGCCTCCCGGGGCACGGGAGAAGGACTGGATCACACCGGTGCATGGAGACGGTGACAGAGGTCACTCGACTCTCGTGTACACGGATTGGCTCATTCCGACGTCTCTTCCAGTGCCCGTCCCACTCCGGAAGCACGATCAGCCGTCACAAGGGAGCAAGGCGTTGTCCACCGTCATCGAGCAGCCCGTCGAGGCCCGTCTCGTCGCCGCGGCGCCGCGGATGCCGAGCATTCCCGCCACACTGCGCTACGACCGCTGCGATCCGTTCGCCGTCCGCATGACCTTCCCCGCCCCGGCCACCCTGGAGGGCGTCGAGGTCTGCTGGACCTTCAGCCGCGAACTTCTCACCACCGGTCTCCACGAGCCCGAGGGCCACGGCGACGTCCGCGTGCGTCCGTACGGCTACGACCGCACCGTTCTCGAGTTCCACGCCCCCGAGGGCACCGCCGTCGTGCATGTGCGCACGGGTGAGCTGCGCCGGTTCCTGGAGGCGACGAACGACCTCGTGCCGACCGGTCTCGAGCACCTCCAGCTCGACCTCGACCACGACCTGGCCGAGCTGATCCGCGACACCTACTGACGGGAGCCGGCGAAGAGCGCGTCGAGCTCGCCGTGGTCCAACCCGTCGGCGAGCGCGTCGTACGTCCCCGCGTCCAGCAGCTCCCGCGCGGCGCGGCGGACCAGGGCGTGCGCGGCCTGGGCGATGCCCGAGCCGACGCCGACGCGGGCCACGCCGAGTGAGGCCGGCTCGGCGACGGACGGGGCGCCGGGTCGGGCCATGACGTTCAGCGGAGCGTCGATCGCGTCGACGAGGAGCTTGACGGTCCCCGGGTCGACGGCCCCGGGGACGACGATCCCGTCGGCACCCGCGGCGAGGAAGGCGGCGGCCCGCTCCGGAGTGAGGTCGACTCCTCCGGCGCCGCGCAGGAACGTGTCGATCCGGGCGTTGACGAACAGCGGCACGCCCTCCGCGTCGGCGGCCTCCCGGGCCGCGGCGATCCGCTCCGCCTGCTCGCCGGCCGGCCGCAGCGACTCGCCCCCGTCGCCGTACAGGGCGTCCTCGATGTTCACTCCGACCGCGCCCGCCGCGAGCACCCCGCGCACGGTGTCGGCGACGCCCGCCGCGTCCCGCGCGTAACCGCTCTCGATGTCCGCGCTGACCGGCACCCGCAGCACGGCGGCGATCCGTCCCACGGCGTCCAGGGCCCGCTCCCGGTCCAGGCGGTCACCGTCCGCCGCACCGAGGGCCAGGCGAGCCCGGCGCTCGTGGTGGCCACGGCGGCGGCACCCGCGTCCTCGACGATGCGGGCGCTCGTGAGATCCCAGGCGTTCGGCAGGACGAGCGGGGCGCCGGGGACGTGCAGGGAACGGAAGACGAGGGCGCGGTCGCGGAGCGTGTCCTGTTTCGTCATGCAGGTCACTCGACAGTCGGCTCCCGCGCCCGCGCCGGCAGGAATCCGACACCGACGTTCAGGCGCGCGCCGCGACCGAGGCCGCCGCCCCGCGCACCCCGTGGACGAGCTCCCGCAGGACCGGCGCCAGCTGCCCGCCGCGCTCGATCAACTCCTCGACCCGCGCGTCGTGATGCTCCCCGCGGGGCAGCAGGGTGCGCAGCTCGGCCGCCGCGGCGAGCGCGAGGAGGGCCGCGTCCCGGTCGGAGACGTCCACGGCCGGCACCGGACCCCGCAGGGCCTGCCGGGCCGCCTCCTGGAGCGCCTCCACGGCGGCCGGGCGGGCCAGGTCGTGCTCCACCGTCGGGAACACCCCGAGCACCCGCCTCTTGCGGGCGCGCAGATGTCCGCCCGCGGTGAGCTGCTCCCGTACGGCGTCCAGGGTGACCCGCGTGTGGGGCGTCACCCAGCTCCGCCACCGGTGCGGCCGGGACTCGCGGACCAGTTCGAGCAGCCCGTCCAGGACGGGATCCCCGGTGTCGGCGTCCATGTCGGCCGGTGTGGCGATGCCGTCCACGTCGAGGAGCAGACCGCGCCGGGCCAGCTCGGTGAGCGCGCCGGCCCGCACCAGCTGGGGGACCTGGGCGGCACCGGTGGTCTCGGACTTCGAGGTGTCCCAGGCCAGCAGATAGAGGTGGGCCGGCAGGGAGAGCGTGCCGTCGGGCACCGGTGCCTCCTAAGGCGCATTAACTCGTTGACAGCCCCACGGCCGCCTCGTACGGTGTAGAACGCTTCTGTTGCCGTCGATCGGAGAAGGACGTTGCTCGTCTGAGGTCCTGAGACACCGTGTCACACACCTGAGGTGTGTGCGCCGCGTGCGACCTCGGCATACGAGCCGTTCCGACGAGCAGGACCCTGTCCGTGCCCTCCGGTTTCTCGTCGTCTCCCGTGGTCGCGGGTGTCTCGATACGCGTTTGCCCCTTCTCGCTTCGAGCAACCGCGGAGACCGTATGTCTACTTCCATCACCTGCACCTCGCTCGCCTTCTCCTGGCCCGACGGCACCCCCGTCTTCGAGGGCCTCGACATCGCCTTCGGCCCCGGCCGGACGGGTCTCGTCGGCGTCAACGGGTCAGGAAAATCCACCCTGTTGAAGCTGATCGCCGGTGAACTCACCGCCGCCGACGGCGCCGTGCGCGTCGCGGGCGAGGTCGGTTACCTTCCGCAGAACGTCACGCTGGACACCGGCCTGAAGGTCGACGAGGCGCTCGGCATCGCCGCGCGGCGCGCCGCGCTGCACGCCATCGAGGCGGGCGACGTGGCCGAGGAGCACTTCGAGACGGTCGGCGACGACTGGGACGTGGAGGAGCGGGCCCTGGCCACCCTCGGCGAACTCGGCCTCGGCCACATCGAGTTGGACCGCACGATCGGCGAGGTCTCGGGCGGCGAGTCGGTGCTGCTGCGGCTGGCCGCGCTGCTGCTGCGCCGCCCGGACGTCCTGCTCCTCGACGAGCCCACCAACAACCTCGACCTGTACGCCCGCAGGCGGCTGTACACGGCCGTCTCCTCCTGGCCGGGGGTCATGGTCGTGGTCAGCCACGACCGCGAACTCCTCGACCTGGTCGACCAGATCGCCGATCTGCACTCGGGGGAGGTCACCTGGTACGGCGGCAACTACTCCGCCTACGAGGAGGCCCTCGCCGTCGAACAGGAGGCGGCGGAGCGGATGGTGCGGGTCGCCGAGTCCGACTTCCGCAAGCAGAAACGCGAACTGGTCGACGCACAGGTCAAGTTGGCCCGACGCAAGCGGTACGGGCAGAAGATGTTCGAGCAGAAGCGCGAGCCGAAGATCGTCATGGGGGCGCGCAAGCGGTCGGCACAGGAGTCCGCGGGCAAGCACCGCATCATGCACGAGGAGAAGCTCGCCGAGGCCAGGGACCGGCTCGACGAGGCGGTGGAGGCCGTACGGGACGACGACGAGATCCGCGTCGACCTGCCGTACACGGCGGTACCGCCGGGCCGTACGGTTCTGACCCTCATGGACCTGGAACTCGCCCACGGCGCACGGGTCGAGGGCGGCCTCGACCTGCGGGGCCCCGAGCGGGTCGCGCTGATCGGGCGCAACGGCGCGGGCAAGACGACGCTGCTGCGGACGATCGCCGGGGAGCTGGAGCCGGTGTCGGGCGAGGCGACGGCCCATGTCCCGCTGCGCTTCCTGCCCCAGCGGCTGGACGTCCTCGACGGCGAGCTGTCGGTCGCCGAGAACGTGGCCCGGTTCGCGCCGGGCGCCACCAACAACCGGGTGCGGGCCCGTCTCGCCCGCTTCCTGTTCCGGGGCGCCCGGGCCGACCAGCAGGCGTCGACACTGTCCGGCGGCGAACGCTTCCGGGCGGCGCTGGCCGCGCTGATGCTGGCGGAGCCCGCTCCCCAGCTGCTCATGCTCGACGAGCCGACGAACAACCTCGACATGGCGAGCGTGCGACAGCTGACCTCGGCCCTGGAGTCGTACGAGGGCGCGCTGGTCGTGGCCAGTCACGACCTGCCGTTCCTGGAGTCGATCGGCATCACGCGCTGGCTGATGCTGGACGGGGAGCTGCGGGAGGTCACTCCGGAGACCCTGGAGTTCCCCGCGTAGCGTCCACGACGGCCGACAGATCGGTTCCCGCCCGGAGCAGTGCCACGCTCCGGGCGGCGAGCCGCTCGAGCCGTCCCCGCAGAATGCGCCGGGCGTCCTCCACCCCGTCGAGGCCGTCCAGGGAGCCCATCACCTCCCGCACGGCCGGGATGCCGTACCCGCCGGCGCGCAGGGCGACCACGACGCGTGCCGCCCCGATCGCCGCCGGACCGTAGCGACGCGCGCGCAGGGTGGTCACCCGTTCCGGGAGGACCAGCCCTTCCTCCTCCCAGAACCGCAAGGTCGAGGACCGTACGCCGAGCGCCTCCGCGAGCTGCGTGATGGTCATGAAGTCGTCGTCCCGGCCCTCCTCCTCGGCCCGGACGCCCTCCAGGGCCCGCTGGGCGCGCAACACCTCCGCGCGCTCGCGTGCGAGCCGGGCGTGGACCTCGTCGACCGCCGAGGCCGCCTCCGTGATCGTCGCCGTCCGCAGCTCGGCGAGCAGCCGCCGCGCCTCGACGGGGCCGACGGCTGCGGCGAGCCCCCGGTAGGCGCGCAGCGCGTGCACGTGGAGCAGCGTGTAGGAGCGGTAGCCGTTGTCCGCCCGTACCGCGGGCGGGATCACCCCCAGCCGCTCCAGATCGCGCAC
Source organism: Streptomyces sp. NPDC005402 (assembly GCF_040606575.1). NCBI lineage: Bacteria > Bacillati > Actinomycetota > Actinomycetes > Kitasatosporales > Streptomycetaceae > Streptomyces > Streptomyces sp. NPDC005402. The sequence continues at coordinate 184,385 of NZ_JBEXFB010000020.1, read as the reverse complement.
CTGCTGCACCGAGTAGCCGCTCTCCCTGGCGACGTCGACGGTGCGCATCGTCCGGCCAACCCCACATCAGCACTTGAAGGTCACGCTTGAACCATGAGTATGGAGCAGATCATCGCGACCGTGCGCGGTTTCGACGGGGCCCTCGTGGTCGTCCCGGAGCCTGGTGGGGACTCCCCCGAGATCGCGTGGGGCGACGCGTTCTTCTACTGCGCCCCCGACGGCCGGGTGCCTCCCGGCGCCCAGCCCTACGGGACCGTCGTCACGAAGAACTACCCCGACGACACCGCCTCCGACCTGGACCCGCCGGACCGCTGGCGGGTCAACGTCCAGGTCGGCCGCAGGGCGCTCCCGGAACTCCTCGGGCAGCGCCACGACCCGGCGACGGCCGACGTGCTGCTGCCGCACCCGGTCTACGGCGCCCTCGGCTGGATCTGCGTCGTGAATCCCGCCGAGCGGACCACCGGGACGGTCCTACGGCTGCTGCGCGAGGCTCATGAGGCGGCACGCGCGCGTGCGGCGCGCCGGCACTCGTGAGGCGGGGAGCGTCTCAGGAGGGCCACAGCCTGACCCCGGGGGTTTTGTCGACAGTGACCGGCGCTGCATGATGGCTGACCGGCGCCCCTCACGGGCACCGCCCCTGTCCCGCCGATACGGAGTTCCCTCGTGCCCAGCAAGAAGGCCCTCGTCCGCCGCCCCGGTCCGCGCCTCGCCGAAGGTCTGGTGACGCACGTCGAGCGGGAGAAGGTCGACGTCGACCTCGCGCTCGACCAGTGGGAGGCGTACGTCGAGGCGCTGCGCGCGCACGGCTGGGAGACCGTCGAGGTGGACCCCGAGGACGACTGCCCGGACTCGGTGTTCGTCGAGGACACCGTGGTCATGTACAAGAACGTCGCCCTGATCGCGCGCTCCGGCGCCGAGTCCCGGCGCGAGGAGACCATCGGCGTCGAGGAGGCCGTGGCGCGCCTGGGCTGCTCGGTGAACTGGATCTGGGAGCCGGGCACCCTGGACGGCGGCGACGTGCTGAAGATCGACGACACGATCTACGTCGGCCGGGGCGGGCGTACCAACGCGGCCGGCGTCCAGCAGCTGCGGGCCGCCTTCGAGCCGCTCGGGGCCCGGGTCGTCGCCGTACCGGTGAGCAAGGTGCTGCATCTGAAGTCGGCGGTCACCGCGTTGCCCGACGGAACCGTCATCGGGCACATCCCCAAGGTGGACCGGCCCGCGCTCTTCCCACGCTTCCTGTCGGTGCCGGAGGAGGCCGGCGCCCATGTCGTCCTCCTCGGCGGCCCCAAGCTGCTCATGGCCGCGAGCGCGCCCAAGACCGCGGAGCTGCTCACCGACCTCGGATTCGAACCGGTCGTGGTGGACATCAGCGAGTTCGAGAAGCTGGAAGGCTGTGTGACGTGCCTCTCAGTACGACTGCGGGAGCTGTACGCCTGAGGGGAAGCGCAACGCGCCGACGGCCCTGGGACCTGCACGGTTCCCGAGTCGCTTGCCATGTTCGGGGAACACGCTGATCAGGGGCCTTTACTGCACCCTTAACCTACGGTGTCGTAACCTACGGTTTCGTAGCCTACGATTCCGTAGGTTCCCCGGCGCCGCTCGCCGACCCTCTCAAAAGTTCACGCGTCCCCCTGGAGTACCTGTGACGATCACTTCCCCTCACCTCGGCAGCCCGTCCTCCGCCTGGACCGACGCGCGGCTGCTGTACGCGCTGGAGGAAGTGGTCGAGAACGAACTCAACCGGCATCTGAAGGTCACCAAGGACTGGATGCCGCACGAGTACGTCCCCTGGAGCGACGGCCGCAACTTCCCCGGTTTCTTCGAGGACGGCGAGGCCTGGGAGAAGGACCAGTCCAAGGTCACCGAGATCGGCCGGATCGCCCTCGTCGTGAACCTCCTCACCGAGGACAACCTCCCCAGCTACCACCACGAGATCGCCTCGCTCTTCGGCCGCGACGGCGCCTGGGGCACCTGGGTGCACCGCTGGACCGCCGAGGAGGGCCGGCACGGCATCGTGATGCGGGACTACCTGCTCGCCTCGCGCGCGGTGGACCCGGACCAGCTGGAGCAGTTCCGGATGGCCCACATGAGCGAGGGCTTCGAGTCGGACAACCGCCACTCCATGCTGCACTCGGTCGCCTACGTGGCCTTCCAGGAGCTCGCGACCCGCGTCTCGCACCGCAACACCGGCCACCAGTCCGGGGACCCGGTCTGCGACCGCATGCTGGCGCGCATCGCCACCGACGAGAACCTGCACATGGTCTTCTACCGGAACCTGCTGAAGGCGGCCTTCGAGCTCGCGCCCGACCTGACGATGATGGCGGTGCGCGACGTCGTAGTGAACTTCCGGATGCCCGGGCACGGCATGCCCGGCTTCGAGCGCGCCGCCGCGCAGATGGCCATCGGCGAGATCTACAACATGCGCATCCACCACGACGACGTACTCCAGCCCGTCCTGCGCTTCCTGAAGGTCATGGAGATCGACGGCCTCGGCCCCGAAGGCCAGAAGGCGCAGAACGAACTCGGTCTGTACATGGGCGGGCTGGACGCGGAGGCCGCGAAGTTCGACGAGAAGCTGGCGGCGCGCAAGGCGCGGATGGCGGCTCGCGCGGGCGCCTGACGTCGGCCTGGCCGATCCGGCGGACATCCGGCGGGGCCGTCGGCCCTGCCGGGCCTGATCAACGCCGACGCCGCCCGCCTGATACGGCAGCGGATCGGCGCGCCGCCCCGGGGACGAACGAACGCCGGGTCGTTTCCTCTGTGCCGGTGTGGATCCCGCAGGAGGACGACCCGGAGCTCGGCCCGGACCGAACGGCACCCCCCACAGTACCGACCACCGCATCGCCGGGTCGGCCGAAGCGTGCCCGTACCGCCCGGCCGCGTTGAGCCCGCGATACGGCTGCCCCACCGCTACGCCCGGGTGCGCTCCGGCAACCCGGCCGCACGTCCGGCCCGTCGGCTCATCGGTCTCCCAGCCGCCTGATCGCCAGCCGTTCCTTCTCGGAGAGGCCGCCCCAGACGCCGAAGCGCTCGTCGTTGGCCAGGGCGTACTCGAGGCAGGCCGGGCGCATCTCGCACATGGCGCAGATGCGCTTCGCCTCTCGTACCGAGCTGCCCGGCTCGGGAAAGAAGAAGTCCGCCCCGGTCTGCGCGCACAACGCCTGCGCCTGCCAGGCGGGGTCGGTCGGGGTGATGGTGTCGATGTGCATGGCCGAGATCGTGCCGGGCGGCGAAAAACGTTCGATCAACGCGGGATCAACGGTGCCGTTCATGGCCTCCGGCCGCCTTGATGGTCCCGGACCCCGGAAGGGGGTGCACGGCGGCGCGCGGAAACGGTGCAGCCGATCCGAGGCGGGTTCGCGTCCCGGCAGCGATTGTCAGTGGAGGGTGCCAGACTCGGCAGTGCAGGCAACGGGACCCCTCAGAGGAGGGCAGAGATGCTCACGACCCGTTATGTCACCGGCGCTCCGAACTGGCTCGACCTCGGCACCCCGGACATCGACGGCGCCACCACCTTCTACGGCGGCCTCTTCGGCTGGGAGTTCCAGCCGGGCCCGCCCGAAGCCGGCGGTTACGGCTTCTTCCAGCTCGCCGGCAAGACCGCCGCGGGCGGCATGCAGACCACACCGGAGCAGGGTCCGCCGTCCTGGACCGTGTATTTCCAGACCCCCGACGCGGACGCCACCGCGAAGGCGGCCGAGCAGGCGCACGGCGCGGTGCTGATGCAGCCCATGGACGTGATGGACCAGGGCCGTATGGCGATCCTCGCCGACAAGGCGGGCGTGCCCTTCGGCATCTGGCAGCCGGGGCGGAACAAGGGGCTCGACGTCACCCAGGAGCCGGGCTCGCTGTGCTGGGTCGAGTTGTACACGGCCGACCTGCCGATGGCCGCCTACTTCTACCGCGCGGCTCTCGGCCTGGAGACCTACGCAGTGGAGTTCCCGGGCGGCACGTACACGACCGTGCTGCCGGACGGGCAGAGCGAGGACGGCATGTTCGGCGGCATCGTCCCCCTCGCCGAAGATCCGCTGGAGGCGCAGGCCGGGGCGTACTGGATGCCCTACTTCGAGGTCACCGACACGGACGGGACGGTGGCGAAGGCACAGGAGCTGGGCGGCAGCGTCCGGCTGCCCGCCACGGACGTGCCGGGCGTCGGCCGGGTCGCCAAGCTGGCCGACCCCTACGGCGCCCGCTTCGCGGTGATCAAGAGCGCGCCGCAGCAGACGTGAGCGGGGCGGGGGATCACGCCGAGGCGCGGCGGATCAGCGTGGTCGGCAGGACGACACCGGCCGGTGTGACTCCCCCGCTGCTGCGGTCGAGGTCCCGCAACAGCAGGCGGGCCATCAACCGGCCCATCTCCTCGATGTCCTGACGAACCGTCGTCAGCGGCGGATCGGTCTGCTCGGCGACCGGCAGCATGTCGTCGAAGCCGATCACCGCCACGTCCTCGGGCACCCGGCGCCCGCCCTCGCGCAGCACGCGCAGGACGCCGGACGCGGTGAGGTCGTTGGCGGCGAACACCGCGTCCACGTCCGGGCACCGCTCGAGGAGTTCCCGCATCGCCCGCTCCCCGCCGGCCGGGGTGAAGTCGCCGCGCACGACGAGCTGCGGGTCGGCGTCGCCCATGACGTCCCGGTAGCCGTCGAGCCGGTCCGCCGCGGAGGTCTGGTCGAGGGGGCCGGTGATGTGGGCGACGCGGGCGCGCCCGAGCCCCAGGAGATGCCGTACGGCTTCACGGGCGCCGCCCCGGTTGTCGCTGTCGACGTACACGACGTCCGTGGTCCCGTCGCTCCAGCCGGGCCGTCCGCCGAACACCGTGGGGACACCGGCCCGTTGGATCAGTTCCGGCAGCGGGTCGTCGAGGTGCAGCGAGAAGACGAGCGCGCCGTCGACGTGCCCTCCGGCGAGGTAGCGTCCGACGCGGGCGTGGTCGTCGCGGCCCTCGGTGAGCAGCAGGACGAGTTGGTTGTCGTGGGCGGTCAACTCCTTGCTGATGCCCCGCAGTTGCAGCGCGAAGAAGGGGTCGGCGAAGACCCGGGTCTCCGGCTCGGCCACGACCACGGCGACGGCGTCGTGGCGCCGGGTGACCAGACTGCGGGCGGCCTGGTTGGGGACGTAACCGAGCTCTTCGACGGCCCTGCGCACCCGTTCGACGAGGGGCTCCCTGACCCCGTCGCCGCCGTTCACCACCCGGGACACGGTGGCCCGCGACACCCCGGCCCGGGCCGCCACGGCCTCCAGTGTGGGGCGCGGCGCTGTGTCGGTCACTTCGGGACTCCTCGTCGGCGGGTGCGGATCAGGATAGCCCTGGACGGAGTCCCGGTGAGAGCGCTCTCGGAGTCGGGGAAGGAGGCTGCCGTCCGTCAGGGCGGAGCGGGCACACCGGCCGCCGAGCGAGCGGGCACACCGAACCGCTCACCGGGCGGGCAGCGGGGGTACCAGGCACGGCGGTGGGTCAGCGTCGGGGCGGCTTCCGGGATGGAGACACCAGGGCGCCGGGACGGCGGTCGTGTCGGCCGGCGGCCTCGCCGGACGGCTTCCTGTCGCGGTCACCGCGCCCGGGGCCGGGGCCGGGGCCGTGAAGGGCACGTCCAACCGTCCGTCCACCCCGGGCATCTCGTGAACGGCCTCACGCCAGCAGATCCACCCGCCGCCCGATCCCCTCCCGCTCGGCCCGCTCGTACGCCGTCCAGGCCAGCGCGAGGTCCTGCCAGGGCAGCCCCACGGGTGCGTAGACCGTGCGGTCCGTGTCGGCGGTCCGGCCGGGGTGGTCACCCCGCACCACCTCGCCGAGGGTCGCCGCCGCGGGCACCCCGCCCGCCAGTACGCCCATGCTCACGGCGAGCGAGCGGTCGTCGACCACAACCACGGACGCGTCGAGGAGATCGGCCGCCAGCTCCGCCTTGCCCGGCTCGTCGACACCCAGGCTGGTGAAGTGCTGGCCCGGTCGCGTGTCCGCCAGGCTCAGCAGCGGCTCCCGCGACCAGGTCGCCGACAGGACGATGTCGCAGGCCATGGCGACCTCCGCGGCGGAGGACAGCACACGGCCATCGTGCCGCGCGGCGAATTCCGCGGCGCGGTCGGCGGACGTGTCATGGACGACGAGGGCACCGCGGGGTCGTAGCGCCTTGAGGCCTCGCACCATCAACTCGGCCTGTGCGCCCGCCCCGATCACGCCGACGACGTCTCCCTGGCCGGCCAGCAGATGCGTGCCCAGCGCGGCCGCGAGCCCCGTCCGCCACGCCGTGACCGTCGCCGAGTCCAGGAGTGCCAGCAGCTCACCGTCGGTGCCGCTGTGCAGGCAGATCACCCCGCGCAGGGCGGGCCGGGCGCCCGGGAACTTGGCGTTGACCTTCACCGTGTAGGCCGGGACGCCGGGAAGCAGGCCCGGGATCAGCGCGGTGGCCGTACCGGGGAACGGGAGGTCCGTGCGCACTCGTTGCCCCGTGATCGACACGTGGTCCGCGGTGCGGAAGCCGTGCCGCAGGGCGTCGACGCAGGCGTCCGGCTCCAGCACCGTCTCCAGATCGCCGCGCGTGAGAAGAAGAGTCACCCGCCCATGATCCGTCAGTGGTGGTGCTCGGCCCGCTGCTCGCTGTGCTCGTGCGGCTCGTACCCCGGAATCGTCCCGTCCGTCTTCTTCACCAGGAACAGTCCCACCATCCCCATGTCGGAGTGGCTCTGGACATGGCAGTGGTACATCCACGCGCCCGCCCCGACTCCCTCCCCCGCGATCACCTGGAAGCCGAAGGAGTCCGCCGGACCCACGATCTTGTTGTCGATGACCTGGCTGGGGTCGTCGGGCCCGGTGAGCATGCCGGTGCGGTTGTCCGCCCAGCGGTGACCGTGCAGGTGGAAGGTGTGGTAGTACTCGCCGTGGGTGATCATCACGAACTCGACCCGATCGCCCACCGTGGCCTCGAAGTTCGGCCCCGAGTGCGCCGGCTTGTTGTTGATGAGCATGTCGTTGAAGACGATGGTGTGCGTCGCGTCGGGGAGGATGTCGCCCTTGCGGCGGACGATCACCGGGCCGTAGAGGCCCTTGCGGATACCGCCCGTGCCGTGTTCCGTGCCCACCACGTGGTCGTGGTAGTGCCAGTAGCCCGCGCTGCCCGCCCGCCAGGTGCCGTCGCTGCGGCGGCCCGGCAGATGGGTACGCCAGGTGTAGGTGCGGGTACCGCCCGGCTCCACGTCGCTGTTGTTCAACTTCGTGCCGTCGCTGGAGATCTCGTAGTCCAGGCCGTGGACGTGCAGGCTCGCCCTGACGTCCATGGTGTTCTCGAACTCGATGTGCAGGGTGTCGCCCTCGTTGAGCTCGATCAGCGGACCGGGGATCGTCGCCTTGCCCTTCTCCAGGCCGTAGCCCATCTGCCCGTCGGCGAGTTTTTCGGCGTACAGCTTGATGCGCCTGACCTCGCCGCCGCCCGGGGCGGCCTGCGCCGGACCCGTGTCGCTCCGGGCCTCCGGCGCCAGGGACAACGATGTCGCGACGGCCGCGCCGCCGAGCAGCACCCGCCGGTTGAATCCACGCCTGTCCAGTGCGCCCATGCAGAACTCCCCACCGTGATACGGATTTTGCGGAGACGTACCTGTGATGAACCTGTGAGACGGTACCGGCCCTCGAACCGTTTATCCACACTCAGGACAAAGTTCGTGCGATCCCGGTCATAGGTATTGGCGAGTGAGGCAAAGGGGTCTAGCTTCCATGGCGCTGTTGCTGTGACCGAGGAGGTGCCCATGCACTTACGAGGGTTGAGCGCGAGAAGCGGAGGAAGCGCGAGGAGACGGGTCTGGACGGCCACCGTGGCCGCGGGGGTCGTGACCGCCGGGCTGATGTCCGGACCGGCGGCGGGGGCGCTACCGGCGCCCGAGCCGTCCGCGACAACGATGTCCGTCAAGTCGCCACCGGGCGGCAGGGATGTACGGGTGCTGGTCTTCTACGGATCCGCGGCCGCCGGGGACGAGTCGCCGGTCGTCAACGCCGGGATCGCCGCCATCGAGGGGATCGGGCTGTCCGGTCCGGCGAACCAGCGGTTCGAGACCGAGGCCACCGACGACGCCAGGGTCTTCACCGACGAGAAGGCGCTGGGGAGTTACAACGCGATCGTCTTCCTGACCGGCGGCGGCGATGTGCTGGACCCCGACCAGGAAGCCGGTCTTGAGGCCTACATGGAGGCGGGCGGCGGCTTCGTCGGTATCCATGACGCGGCCCGCGCGGAGCCGTACTCCGACTGGTTCACGGGCCTCGTCGGCGCCCGGCCGGCCACCGCCAGTCCAACGGCCGTCCAGCGGGCCACCGTCGAGGTGGGTGACCGGCAGCATCCGGCGACCAGGGATCTGCCGGTGCAGTGGAAGCGTCCCGACCAGTGGTTCAACTGGACGAAGAACCCGTCCGGTGACGTGCACACCGTCGCCCGGGTGCGCGAGTCGACCTACCGGCCCGGAACGGGCGCCAACGGCTGGGACCATCCGGTGAGTTGGTGCCGGGACTACGACGGCGGCCGGTCCTTCTACACCGGCATGGGCGGCACGGTGTCCTCGTACGACGAGACCGACTTCCGGACCCATCTGCGCGGCGCGCTGCTGTGGACCTCGCGGCTCGTGCAGGCCGACTGCAAGGCGACGATCAACGCCAACTACAAGGCGGAGCGCCTCACCCAGCCCAACCAGCCGGGACAGAACGACCAGATCGGCGAGCCCCACGGACTGGTCACGGCGCCCGACGGGCGGGTGCTGTACATCGGCCGGGGTGGCGCGGACTCCTCCCAGCCCGTGATCACCGACTGGAACAACCCCGACATCGGCAAGGGCAAGGGCGAGATCCACGTCTACGACCCGAGGACCAAGAAGGTCACCCTCGCGGGCGCGTTGACCGTCTTCGGCAACAAGGGCGGCGGCGACGAGCTGGTGAAGGTCGAGGAGGGGCTGCTCGGGATCGAGCTCGATCCGCGCTTCGAGCAGAACGGCTGGGTGTATCTGCACTACACCCCGCACGCACAACTCAACCGCGACACCCGGATCGCCGAGCGCCGGGTCTCCCGCTTCACGCTCGACCTCGCCACGAACAAGCTGGACCTGAACAGCGAGAAGGTCCTGCTCAAGTGGCCGGTCCAGGTGCACAGTTGCTGCCACGCGGGCGGTGGGATGTCCTGGGACTCCAAGGGCAACCTGTACATCGCGACCGGCGACAACAACTCCAGTGGCTTCAGCGGCGGTTACTCGGGCAACAACCCGCAGCCGAACTTCAAGGGCGTCTCCTTCGCGGACGCGCGCCGCACCGCCGGCAACACCAACAACCTCAACGGCAAGATCCTGCGCATCCATCCGGAGTCCGACGGGACGTACACGCTGCCCGAGGGGAACCTCTTCACCGGCAAGGAGACCGCCGAGGGCGGTGGCAAGACCCGCGGCGAGATCTACGTCATGGGCGTCAGGAACCCGGCCCGGATCTTCGTCGACAGGAAGACCGACATCCTGTACGCCGGATGGGTCGGCCCGGACGCGAGCGCGCCCTCGACGACCTGGGGACCGGCCAAGTACGACACGTTCGCCGTCATCACCAAGGCGAGCAACCGGGGCTGGCCGTACTGCATGGGCAACAAGCAGCCCTACCGGGACCGCAATCTGCCCAACCCCGACCAGCCGCTGGGCTGGTACGACTGCGACCACCCGAAGAACGAGTCGCCCAACAACGACGGTCTGGTCAACCTCCCGCCGGTCACCGGCAACAACATCTGGTACTCGCCGCAGGGCGGTGCCCCGGACTACCCGCGTGACGCGAACGGCATCCCGTCCTACAAGCAGGAGGAGGCCACGTACCTGCTGCCGTGGCTCAAGGGCGGTGGCCAGGCCGCGATGAACGGGCCGGTCTACCGCTACGACACGGCGAGCGCGAGCACGACCAAGTGGCCCTCTTACTGGGACGGCAAGTGGTTCGTCGGCGACTTCTACGACGCCGACCAGCCGCGCAACGCGGTCATCACCGATCCGAGGAACCACGGCGACGGCGGGCTGCCCGTCCACTCGGAGTCACTCAAGAAGATCGTGCCGATCGGCAACGACGGCATCAAGAACCTCATGGACTGGAAGTTCGGTCCGGACGGCGCGCTGTACGTCCTCGACTACGGGCGAGGGTTCTTCACCTCGGACGCCAAGTCGGCGCTGTGGCGGGTCACTTACACGGGCGGCGGACCGACACCGGCCGCCGGACAGCTGGTGGGAGGAGGGCAGTGATGCACCCCCGAAGAGCTCTGACGGTCCTGTTGGCCGCCCTGCTGATGATGCTCGGCCTCCAGTCGACGTCCGCGGCACGGCCTGACGCGGCCCCCGCGGCGGCCCAGACACTCACCTGGACCGCCGGTGACGACATCACCAAGTACACCTCCGCCCCGACGACGGCCGTCGCGGGCACAGCCACGATCGTCTTCGAGAACAGCGCGGCCACCGGCAACACGACCGGTATGCCCCACACGTTGACCTTCGTGACCAGCGACCCCGAGTTCAACAACGACGTCGAACTCAACATTCTCGCCAACCCGAACGACGACATGGGCGGCCGCCACACCGCCGAGGTCACCCTCACCCCGGGCCGCTACTTCTACCACTGCACGATCCCGGGCCACGGCCAGATGCAGGGCATCCTCGTGGTGAGCGAGGGCAGCGGCGAGGACACCACCGCGCCCTCGGCCGCGGCCCAGGTGACCGGCACACAGAACGCGCAGGGCCAGTACGTCGGTTCGGCGAGCGTGGCGGTCACGGCGACCGACGAGGCCGGCGGCTCCGGTGTCGACCGGATCGAGTACGCGATCGGGGACGCGGGGGCCTGGCAGCCGTACACCGCCCCGGTCGTCGTCGACCAGGTCGGCGACCACCAGGTGCGGTACCGGGCCGTCGACAAGGCGGGCAACGTCTCCGGGGAGAAGAGCGTCGCCTTCACGGTCGTTCCGCCGCCCTCCGACGACACCGCCCCGCCGGACACCTCGGCGACGGTGAGCGGCGAGCAGAACCCGGACGGCACGTACATCGACATGGCGACGGTGACCGTGTCGGCCTCCGACACCGGATCCGGGGTGAACACCATCGAGTACGCGGTGGACGACGGGAGTTGGCAGCCGTACACCATGCCCGTCATGGTGCACCAGGTCGGATCCCACACCGTGCGCTACCGGGCGACCGACAAGGCGGGCAACGTGGCCGCCGAGAAGAGCGTCCGCTTCACGGTGGTCGCGGCGGCCCCGCAGGACACCACCCCGCCGGTGACCGGTGTGACCGTGGACGGCACCCGGAACTCCGACGGCGCGTACGTGGGCAACGCCAGGGTGACCGTGAGCGCCACGGACGAGGGCGGTTCGGGTGTCGCCGGTGTCGAGTACTCGATCGACGCCGGACCCTACCTGGCGTACACGGCTCCCGTGGTCGTCGACCGGGCGGGCACGCACACCCTGGCGTACCGGGCGAGGGACAAGGCGGGCAACACCTCGGGGGCCCGCACGGTGACCTTCACCGTCGTCTCCAGTCAGGTACCGGCGCCCAACTGCGCGGAGCTCGACGAACGGTTGACGGTGATCGTCGGCACGATCGACTCCGGGGTACCGAACCGGATCACCAACAGCCGGTGCCGCATCAACGAGTTGATCGAGGACGAGAAGGAGTGGACGTCCCACGCGCTGTTCCTGAAGCACGTGAAGGGCGTCCTGGACAAGCTCTTCCGGGAGGGGGTCGTCGACGAGCGCGAGTACGACGCGATCGACGCGGCGGCCCGTGCGTCCGGGATCGGCAAGCCCGGGCAGACCGAGGGCTACCGCACGATCCTCGACGGCAGCGCGGCCTCCTTCGCCAAGTGGCAGCAGGTGGGCGGCGGTTCCTTCGCACCCAACGGCGACGGGTCCATCACGTCCGGTACCACCAAGGACGGTCTCGGCATGCTCTGGTTCCCGGAGCGCAAGTACGGCGACTTCTCGCTCAAGCTCCAGTGGCGGGACGACGCCCCGGGCACCGGGAACGCCAACTCCGGTGTGTTCGTGCGGTTCCCGTGGGTCCACGACCACCCGGAGGAGTCCCGCCCCGAGTGGGTCGCCATCAAGTACGGCCACGAGGTGCAGGTGCTCGACCGGCCGGACGGCGACATGTACAAGACCGGGTCGGTCTACGGCTTCGACCGGGTGGGGCTGGCCGGTGCCGGCGTCACCCAGAAGGGCACGTGGAACGACTACGAGATCCGGGTGGTCGACCAGCACTACTCGGTCTACCGCAACGGCGTGCTGATCAACGAGTTCGACAACATCGGCGGCCAGGACTTCTACCCCGCCCGCTCGGACGACCCGGGCACGGACGGACGACGGTTCTCCTCCGGCTACATCGGGCTCCAGGTGCACAGCACGACGGACGTGGTCTCGTACCGGGACGTCAGGATCAAGGAGTTGTAGGGGGCGCCTTCTTCGCGGCGGCCCTGCTCGGCTGGACCCTCTTCGGCTCGCCCGGCATCTTCGGATACTCGGGCGGGTACGGCAGATCGCCGAGCCCGTGGTCGTGCTCGTCACGGCGGGCCAGTTCCAGCAGGGCCTCCAGCGAGAAGGCGTGATCGTCCATGTCCGCGTGCACGTCGCCGAGTTCGGCGAAGCGCGCGGGCATGGTCGCGATGTCGAAGTCCCGGGGGTGCGCCTCGCCGACCTCCTCCCAGCGCAGGGGTGCGGAGACGGGGGCGTGCGGGCGGGGCCGTACCGAGTAGGCGGAGGCGATCGTGCGGTCGCGGGCCGTCTGGTTGTAGTCGATGAAGATGCGCTCGCCCCGCTCCTCCTTCCACCACTTGATGGTCACGTGGTCCGGCATCCGGCGTTCCATCTCACGTCCGACCGCGATCGCGGCCCGCCGCACCTGGGTGAAGGTCCAGCGCGGTTCGATGGGCACGAAGACGTGCAGGCCGCGTCCGCCGGAGGTCTTGGGCCAGCCGCGCAGACCGCCGAACTCCTCCAGGACCGAACGCAGTTCGTGCGCCGCGCGCACGGCGTCGTCGTAGTCGGTGCCGGGTTGCGGGTCCAGGTCGATGCGCAGTTCGTCGGGGCGGTCGACGTCGTCGCGGCGGACCGGCCAGGGGTGGAAGGTGAGGGTGCCGTACTGGGCGGCCCACAGGACGGCGGCCTCCTCGGTGGGGCACATCTCGTCGGCGCTGCGGCCGCTGGGGAAGGTGATGTGGGCGGTCGGGATCCAGTCGGGCATGTTCTTGGGCGCCCGCTTCTGGAAGAAGTTCTCGCCGCTCACGCCGTCCGGGTAGCGCTCCAGGGTGGTGGGGCGGTCGCGCAGGGCGCGCAGGATGCCGGGGGCGACGGCCTGGTAGTAGCGGGCGAGGTCCAGCTTGGTGAAGCCGCGCTCCGGGAAGAAGATCTTGTCGGGGCTGGACAGCCGTACGGTCCGGCCGCCCGCCTCCAGTTCCACCGCGTCACCCATGCGAGCCACGGTAGGCGAGACGGACATATCAGGCATGTCGGGGTACGCGCATGCAGAATCGGACCATGGATCTGCCGGTGATGCCCCCTGTGAAGCCCATGCTCGCCAAGTCGGTGGCGAAGATCCCGCCGGACATGCACTACGAGGCGAAGTGGGACGGCTTCCGGGCCATCGTGTTCCGGGACGGGGCGGAGGTCGAGCTGGGCAGTCGTACCGGCAAGCCGCTGACCAGGTACTTTCCCGAACTGGCGGAGGCGCTGCGGGAGCGGCTGCCGGAACGCTGCGTGATGGACGGGGAGATCGTCATCGCCCGGGACGGCCGGCTGGACTTCGACGCGCTGACCGAGCGGATCCACCCGGCGGCCTCCCGGGTGCGCACACTGGCGGAGCGGACGCCGGCCTCCTTCGTGGCCTTCGACCTGCTGGCGCTCCAGGACGAGTCGCTGCTGAACGTCCCGCTGACCGACCGCCGAACGCTGCTGACGACGGCTCTGTCGGGAGTCACGGCCCCGGTGCACCTCGCACCGGCGACCACGGACATCGACGTGGCCCGGCAGTGGTTCGATGAGTACGAGGGCGCGGGCCTGGACGGTGTCATCGCCAAGCCGCTCACCCTGCGCTACCTCCAGGACGAGCGCGCCATGTTCAAGATCAAGCACGAGCGCACGGCGGACGTGGTGGTCGCGGGCTACCGGCTGCACAAGAGCGGCCCCGTCGTCGGCTCCCTGCTGCTCGGGCTCCACGACGAGAGGGGCACGCTCCAGCACGTCGGCGTGTCCGCGGCCTTCCCCATGAAGCGGCGCGCCGAGCTGATCGAGGAGCTGGAGCCGCTGCGGATGGCGGACGCGTCCGGGCATCCGTGGGCGGCCTGGGCGGAGGAGGCCGCCCACGAGAGCGCCCGACTGCCCGGGGCGCCGAGCCGCTGGTCGGGCAAGAAAGACCTGTCCTGGGTGCCGCTCAGGCCGGAGCGGGTGGCGGAGGTGGCGTACGACCACATGGAGAACGGCGCACGGTTCCGCCACACCGCCCGGTTCCGCCGCTGGCGGCCCGACCGGACGCCCGAGAGCTGCACGTACGCGCAGCTGGAGGAGCCGGTCCGCTACGACCTGGACGAGATCCTGGGCTGAGCCGCGAGGTCAGGGCCGCATCAGGACCTTGACCGCGCCCTCCTGCTTCTTCTGGAACATCTCGTACGCGTGTGGGGCGTCCGACAGCGGCACGTGATGGGTCGCGAAGTCGTCGACGCCGAGCGGGTCCTCGTCCGTGAGGTAGGGGATGATGTCGTCGGCCCAGCGGCGCACGTTGGCCTGGCCCATCCGGATCTGGATCTGCTTGTCGAACATCGTGAGCATGGGCAGCGGGTCGGCCATACCGCCGTAGACGCCGGTGAGGGAGAGCGTGCCGCCGCGGCGCACCAGCTCGATGGCGGTGTGCAGGGCGGCGAGCCGGTCGATGCTGAAGCGCTCGGCGAACGGTCCGCTGAGCTTCCTGGGCAGCACGGCGGTGGCGTTCTGGGCCAGGCGGGCGACCGCGCTGCCGTGGGCCTCGGTGCCGACGGCGTCGATCACGGCGTCCGGGCCGCGTCCGTCGGTCTCGTCGCGGATCGCCTGGACCAGCTCCTTCTCGCTGTCGAAGCTCCTGAGGTCGTACGTCTCCACGCCCCGCGTGCGGGCCCGGCGCAGCCGTTCGGTCACCAGGTCCACGCCGAAGACGCGCCCGGCGCCGAGCACCTGGGCGACCCGGCAGGCCATGTCGCCGATGGGCCCGAGTCCGAGCACGGCGACGCTGCCGCCCTCGGGGACGTCCGCGTAGGTGACGGCCTGCCAGGCGGTCGGCAGTACGTCGGAGAGGTAGACGAAGCGGTCGTCCGGCGGACCCTCGGGCACCTTGATGGGCCCGTACTGGGCCTGCGGGACACGCAGGTACTCGGCCTGGGCGCCCGGTACGGCGCCGTACAGGCGGGTGTAGCCGAACAGGGCGGCGCCCATGCCCTCGCTGGTGACCTGGGTGGTCTCACACTGGGTCGGCAGCCCGGTCATGCACATCCAGCAGTTGCCGCAGGCGATCTGGAACGGCACGACGACCCGGTCGCCCACCGCGAGGTCCGGCACCCCGGCGCCGACCTCCTCGACGATGCCCATGGGTTCGTGGCCGAGGATGTCGCCCGGCGTCATGAACGGAGTGAGCACCTCGTAGAGATGCAGGTCGGAACCGCACAACCCGGACGACGTGATCCGGATGACGGCATCGGTCGGTTCCTTGATGTGCGGATCGGGCACCTCCTCCACCCGTACGTCCCTCTTGCCCTGCCAGGTCACAGCCTTCATCTCCGGGCACTCCCTCCGTCACGTCGCGTGTCGGTCCTGGGGTAGGCGCCCCGGGTACCCGGGCGGGCTCCCGGCGAACCGCGATCCAGGGCCGTTCGGCGTAGTCGACGCGACTAATCAGAAACGGACGGGTATGGCCACCAATGAACTTATAAGCGCACAATCAAAGACACGAGACGGGCGGGCACGGTGGGCATGGTGGGTACGGAGCAAGGGGCGAGCACGCGACGCGCCCGTACGGCGGCGGCACTTCTGACCGCCACAGGGCTTTTCGCCGCGGGCTGCACGGGACACGACACACCCCGTGTCCCGGCCGACGACGGACGCGGACAGTTCCGCACGGCCGGGCCGAGCCCTTCGACACCGGACACCTCGGAACCGAGCAAGGAGGCCGATCGTCCCTCCGTGCTCGCCGTGAAGATCGACAACGTGGGGGCGGCGCGCCCGCAGACCGGTATCGACTCGGCCGACGTCGTCTACGCAGAGCAGGTCGAGGGCGGCCTCAGCCGCCTCATGGCGGTGTACGCGACGAAGCTGCCGAAGGCGGTCGGCCCCGTGCGCAGCGCCCGCGAGTCGGACCTGGAGCTGCTGCGGCAGTTCGACGACCCGACGCTCGCCTTCTCCGGCGCCCAGGGCAAGCTGATGCCGTTGATCAACCGGGCGCCGCTGGTCGTCCGGACCCCCGAGAAGGCGGCCGACGCCTATTTCCGCGGCGCCGGCCAGGTCTCCCCGCACAACCTCTACCTGCGCCCGAAGCCCCTGGTCCCCGCCACACCGGGCGCGGCCGCGCTGACGACCGGCTTCCGCTACGGCCCCGCTCCGGCCGGCGGCACCGCGGACACCTCGGAGACGGTCCGTTTCCCGGCCGCCCGCTTCACCTTCACCTGGTCGCAGAGCCGACAGCGCTGGCTGGTCTCGATGGACGGCACTCCGGACATGACGGCCGACGGGAAGCGGCTGGCCCCGGCCACGGTCGTCGTGCAGTACGTGAAGGTCCGCAAGTCCGCCTTCCACGACTTCCTCGGCAACAACACGCCGTACACGGTGACGGTGGGCTCGGGCCGGGCGAAGGTGCTGCGCGACGGCCGCGCCTACGACGTGAACTGGAAGCGGGCGAAGGCCACGGACGGCACGGAGTTCACCACGAAGGACGGCTCCGCGGTGAACTTCGCCGAGGGCCAGGTCTGGGTCGTCTTCGCGAAGGCGTCCTGATCAGCGCTGGTTGAGGAGGGGTTCCGCGGGATTGCGGAGCCCCTCCGCCGCGTCCGCGACCCGGCGGATCAGCTCGAAGAACCGGCTCTGTTCGTCGTCGGAGAGCGGGGCAAGGAAGACCTGGTTCATCCGGGCGGTGCGCACGGTCAACTTGCGGTGGGTGCGCACCCCGTCGTCGGTCAGGCGCAGCAGGAAGCGGCGGCCGTCCTGGGGGTCGCGCACCTTGTCGAGCAGTCCGCGCCGGCCGAGCCGGCTGATGACCTCGGCGATGGTGGACCGGTCCAGCCCCACCCGCTCCCCCACCGTGCGCTGATCGAGTCCCGGTTCGGCGACGAGCGCGTTGAGGACCGCGAACTGGGGCGAGGTGATCTCCTCGGAGACCATCGTGTTCCACAGCAGGTAGTGCGCCTGCTGGAGCCGCCGGGCGAGGTGCCCGGGGTGGGTGGTGAGGTCCACCGCGGCCATGTGCGCTCCCGAGTCAGGTTGATCGATGCGAGTGGGTCGGTGCGTATTGGTCGGTGCGTATTGGTCGGTGCACTGAAGAGTAGTGAGCCTTGACGCCAGGCTGCCACAGTGGCAGCTTAAGAGAAACCTCGCAGAAATACTCAGTGCACTGAGCACTTGGACAGATGGGGCTACGCGGATGGACAAGGTGGTCGCCACAGCCGCCGAGGCGGTGGCCGATGTGCCGGAGGGCGCGTCGCTCGCGGTGGGCGGTTTCGGCCTGAGCGGTGTGCCGAACGTACTCATCCAGGCCCTGTACGAGCAGGGCACCGGCTCTCTCTCGGTGGTCTCCAACAACTGCGGGGCGATGGAGTCCGGGCTCGCGGTCCTGCTCGCCGCCGGTCGCATCGCCCGGGTGACCGGCTCCTACATCGGCGCCAACAAGGAGTTCGCCCGCCAGTACCTGTCCGGTGAACTGGAGGTCGAGATGATCCCGCAGGGCACGCTCGCCGAGCGGCTGCGGGCGGGCGGCGCCGGGATCCCCGCGTTCTTCACCCCGGCCGGGGTGGGCACGCAGGTCGCCGACGGCGGCCTCCCCTGGCGCTACGACGGCTCCGGCGGCGTCGCCCTCGCCTCGCCGCCGAAGGAGGTGCGGGAGTTCGACGGCACGGAGTACGTTCTGGAGCACGGCATCCGCACCGAATTCGCGCTGGTCCGCGCGGCGAAGGGCGACCGGCACGGCAACCTGGTCTTCAACAGGTCCACGCGGAACTTCAACCCGCTCGCGGCCATGGCCGGCAAGGTCACCATCGCCGAGGTGGAGGAGCTGGTCGAACCCGGCGAGATCGATCCGGACGCGGTGCATCTGCCGGGGATCTTCGTGCAGCGGGTCGTCGCGCTGACGCCGGAGCAGGCGACGGACAAGCGGATCGAGCAGCGGACGGTCTCCGCCGCTCCGGCACGAGGCACGGTGAGCAGCTGATGGCCTGGACCCGGGAACAGATGGCCGCGCGGGCCGCGCGCGAGCTCCAGGACGGTCAGTACGTCAACCTCGGCATCGGACTGCCGACGCTGATCCCGAACTACCTCCCCGAGGACGTCGAGGTGATCCTCGAGTCCGAGAACGGCATCCTGGGCACCGGCCCCTACCCCACCGAGGACCAGGTCGACCCCGATCTGATCAACGCGGGCAAGGAGACCGTCACCGTGTTGCCGGGGGCGTCCTTCTTCGACTCGGCACTGTCCTTCGGGATGATCCGGGGCGGGCACATCGATGTCGCCGTGCTGGGCGCCATGCAGGTGTCCGAGACCGGCGACCTGGCCAACTGGGCCATCCCCGGCAAGATGATCACCGGGATCGGCGGGGCGATGGACCTGGTCCACGGCGCCCGCACGGTCATCGTGGTGATGACGCACACCGCCAAGGACGGCTCCCCGAAGATCCTCACCGAGTGCGCGCTGCCGCTGACCGGCAAGGCGTGCGTCAACCGGATCATCACCGACCTCGGCGTCCTGGACGTCACCGAGGACGGCCTGGTGCTCGTCGAGACGGCCCCCGGGGTGAGTGTCGAGGAGATCACCACCAAGACCGACGCCAAGCTGACCGTCGTGGAGGGCCCGCAGTGAAGAACGTCTACATCGTCGACGCGGTCCGTACACCGGTGGGCCGCTACAACGGCGGACTCGCCTCGGTGCGCCCGGACGACCTCGGCGCGCACGCGATCCGTGAACTCCTCGCCCGTACACCCGACTTGGACCCGTCCCGCATCGAGGACGTCTACTTCGGCAACGCCAACGGCGCGGGCGAGGAGAACCGCAACGTCGGCCGCATGGCCGCGCTGCTCGCCGGCCTGCCGACATCCGTGCCGGGCGTGACCGTCAACCGGCTGTGCGCGTCGGGTCTGGAGGCCGTGATCCAGGCGGCCCGCGCGATCGCCCTCGGGGACGCCTCCATCGCCGTGGCGGGTGGTGTGGAGTCGATGACCCGGGCACCGTACGTGCTGCCCAAGTCGGACAAGCCGTTCCCCGCCGGGCACGCCGAGCTGTACTCGACCACCTTGGGCTGGCGCATGGTCAACCCGAGGATGGAGCCGCAGTGGACGATCCCGCTGGGCGAGTCGGCGGAGCTCATCGCGGACAAGCACAAGATCACGCGTGAGCAGCAGGACGAGTTCGCGCTGCACAGCCATCGGAAGGCGGCGAAGGCGCAGACCGAGGGACTCTTCGACGCGGAGCTCGCCCCCGTCGCCATCCCTCAGCGCAAGGGTGAGCCGGTCGTCTTCGGCGGCGACGAGTGCGTACGGCCGGATGCGTCCCTGGAGGCGATGGCGAAGCTCAAGCCGTCGTTCCGCAACGACGGTGGCACGGTCACCGCGGGCAACGCGTCGCCTTTGAACGACGGTGCGGCCGCGCTGCTGCTCGTCGACGACGAGGGACTCGCCGCGACGGGTCGCGAGCCGCTGGCCCGGGTCTCCGCGACCGGGGTCAACGCGCTCGACCCGCACTACTTCGGGCTCGCCCCGGTGGAAGCGGTCAACCGAGCTCTCGCCAAGGCGGGCAAGGGGTTTGACGACCTGTCAGTGCTTGAGCTGAACGAGGCGTTCGCCGCGCAGGTGCTGGGGTGTGTCGCCGAGTGGCCCGAGTTCGACCCGGCGATCCTCAATCCGCAGGGCGGAGCGATCGCGCTCGGGCATCCGCTCGGTGCGTCGGGAGCACGGCTCGCGGGGACGGTTGCCCATCAACTCGCCCGCAAGGGCAGTGGGGTTGGGGTGGCCACGCTGTGCATCGGTGTGGGTCAAGGGCTTGCCCTTGTGCTTGAGCGATAAGAGCTTCGTTGCCGACTGCGGGCCGTCCCGTGGCTGGTCGCGCAGTTCCCCGCGCCTCTAAAGGGCGCGACACGTCCCCTCGCCTTCGATGAGAACGTCAGATTCCCCCAGGAAGTCCTCCATGACTCTCACCCAGCACGACATCGACCAGGAAATCGCCGCCGAGCACGCCGCCTACGAGAAGCGGCTCGCCGACGGCGCCCCCGTCGAGCACCAGCCGCGCCGCGACTACGCGCCCTACCGTTCCTCGGTGCTGCGGCACCCGAAGCAGCCGCCGATCGGCATCGACGTGTCCAAGGACCCGGAGCTGGTGGAGCTGCACTCGCCCGCCTTCGGGGAGCGGGACATCACCGAGATCGACAACGACCTGACCCGGCAGCACAACGGAGAGCCGATCGGTGAGCGGATCACCGTGGAGGGACGGCTCCTCGACCGGAACGGCCGTCCCCTGCGCGGGCAGCTGATCGAGATCTGGCAGGCGAACTCGGCCGGGCGCTACGCCCACCAGCGCGAACAGCACGACGCCCCGCTGGACCCGAACTTCACCGGCGTCGGCCGCACCCTGACCGACGACAAGGGCTTCTACCGCTTCACCACCGTCCAGCCGGGCCCCTACCCTTGGCGCCAGCACGTCAACGCCTGGCGGCCGGCCCACATCCACTTCTCGCTCTTCGGCACGGCGTTCACCCAGCGGCTCGTGACGCAGATGTACTTCCCGAGCGACCCGCTGTTCCCCTACGACCCGATCATCCAGTCGGTCACGGACGACGCGGCCCGCCAGCGGCTCGTCGCCACGTACGACCACAGCCTGTCCGTCCCGGAGTTCTCGATGGGCTACCACTGGGACATCGTGCTCGACGGACCGCAGGCCACCTGGATCGAAGAAGGACGCTGACCAGCCATGACGAAGATCGACACCAGCCGTCCGGAGACCGTGCTGCCGACCCCGTCGCACACGGTCGGCCCGTTCTACGGCCACGCCCTGCCCTTCCCCGGCGGCGGTGACATCGCGCCCGTCGGCCACCCGGACACCATCACCCTCCAGGGCTACATCACCGACGGCGCGGGCGCCCCGCTGCCCGACGCCTTCGTGGAGCTGTGGAGCGCCGACCCCGACGGCAACGTCCCGCAGGTCGACGGTTCGATCCGGCGCGACCCCGCGAGCGGCGGCTACCTCGGCCGCAACGGCGTGGAGTTCACCGGCTGGGGCCGCATCCAGACCGACGTTAACGGCCACTGGAGCGCGCGGACACTGCGGCCGGGCCCACGGGGGCGGAGCGCGCCGTACATCAGCGTGTGCGTCTTCGCGCGCGGGCTGCTGGTGCACCTGTACACCCGGATCTACCTGCCGGGCGACGAGGCGGCCCTCGCCGCCGACCCGCTGCTGGCCCGGGTGCCGGCGGAGCGGCGCGACACGCTGATCGCACGCCGGCAGGGCGATGGCACCTACCGTTTCGACATCCGCCTTCAGGGCGAAGGCGAAACGGTCTTCCTGGAGTTCCAGTGACTTCTCCCGATCCGGACACCGGCCTGCTCGCCCCCGGGTGGGCAGGCTCCCCCGCCGCCGCGGCGACCTCCGACGGCGCCTACCTCCAGGCGCTGCTGGACGCGGAGGCCGCACTGACCCGGGTGCAGGCCCGCCTGGGGCTCGCCCCGGACGCGGCGGCCCACGCAGTAGCCGAGGCGGCCCACGCGGACCGCTTCGACGTACGGTCCCTCGCCGACCGGGCGCGCGGCGGCGGCAACCCCGTCATCCCCCTGGTCGCCGACCTCACGAAAGCGGTCGGCGAGGAGTACGGCCCGTCCGTGCACCGGGGCGCCACCAGCCAGGACATCCTGGACACGGCGACGATGCTGGTGGCGGCGCGCACCCTCGATCTCCTGTCGGCGGACCTCGACCGCGTCCAGGGGGCCCTGGCCCGGCTCGCCGCCGACCATCGCGACACCGGGATGCCGGGGCGGACGCTCACCCAGCACGCCGTACCGACGACGTTCGGCCTCAAGGCGGCCGGGTGGCGCTCACTGGTGCTGGACGCGCGGGACCGGGTCGCGGTCGTACGAGGCTCCCTTCCCGTCCAACTCGGCGGTGCCGCCGGTACGTTGGCGGCCTTCACGGCGTACGGCGCCGAGGACCCCCAGGCCCTCACGGCGGCCTTCGCCGCGGAGCTCGGACTCCGGGCGCCGCTCCTCCCCTGGCACACCCTCCGCACTCCGATCGCCGACCTCGCCGGGGGCCTGGCGTTCACCGCCGGCGCGCTGGGGAAGATCGCCGCTGATGTACTGGTTCTCGGCCGTACCGAGATCGCCGAGCTCGCGGAGGGCAGCGGGGGCGGCTCCTCGGCCATGCCGCACAAGGCGAATCCCGTACGGTCGACGCTGATCGCCGCCGCCGCACGGCGAGTCCCGCAGCTCGCGGCCACCCTGTACGGCTCGCTGGCCGCCGAGGACGAACGGCCGGCCGGAGCCTGGCACGCCGAGTGGGAGCCGCTCAGGGATTTGCTGCGGCTGGTCGGCGGAGCCGCCCGGGACACCGCCGAACTGGCCGAGGGACTACGGGTCCGCCCGGACGTCATGCGCGAACACCTCGGCCTCACCCACGGGTTGATCGTCTCCGAGCGGCTGTCCGCCGAGCTGGCGTCCGTGCTGGGCCGGGCCCGCGCCAAGGCACTGCTCACGGAGCTCGCCCGACGGACGTACACCGAAGGTCTGTCGCTCGGTGAACTCCTGTCCCGGGAGCCGGAGCTGAAGGACGTCGACCTCGACGAGCTCACCGACCCCGCCCGCTACACCGGCGCTGCCAAAACCCTCACCGACCGTGCTCTGGAGCGACGTTGACCGAGACACTCCTCAACCACCGCGCCGAGGGTTCCGCTTCCGCTCCCCCGCTGCTGCTCGGACCCTCGCTCGGGACGTCGTACGCCCTGTGGGACAAGGTGGCGCCCGAGCTGTCCGTCACCCACCGGGTGATCCGCTGGGACCTGCCCGGCCACGGCGGGTCGGCGGCCGAGCTGATCGCGCCGGGCGCCACCGTGGGTGACCTCGCCGACCTGGTGCTGGCGCTCGCCGACTCGCTCGGTGTCGAGCGGTTCGCGTACGCGGGGGTGTCGCTCGGCGGCGCGGTCGGCCTGCATCTGGCCGTGCATCACCCGGAGCGCGTCGACTCGCTGGCGGTGATCTGCTCCTCGGCCCACTTCAACGGCAGCAAGCCGTGGCAGGAGAGGGCCGAGCGGGTCCGTCGGGAGGGCATGGGGTGGCTGCTGGAGAGCGCGAACTCCCGTTGGTTCGCGGGTGACTTCAGCGTGCCGGAACTGGTCCGCGACCACGCCGAGGCCGATCCGTCGTCGTACGCCGCCTGCTGTGACGCCCTGGCCTCCTTCGACCTGCGCGACCGGCTGACCGGGATCTTGGCGCCGACGCTGCTGATCGCCGGCCGCCAGGACCCGGCGACCCCGCCACCCCATCTGCGGGAGATCGCGGACGCGGTGCCGCGCGCCACGCTCGTCGAACTCCCCGGGGCCTCGCACCTGGCACCGGCGCAGTGCCCGGAAGCCGTCCTCACCGCTCTGCGCGCGCATCTCGACGGGGGTGCCAAGCGAGGCATGGAGGTGCGGCGCGAGGTGCTCGGGGACACGCACGTGGACCGGGCGCAGGCCCGGCAGACCCCGTTCACCGCCCGCTTCCAGGACTTCATCTCGCGGTACGCGTGGGGCGAGATCTGGACCGACCCCACGCTCAGCCGCCGGGAGCGCAGCATGATCACGCTGACGGCGCTGGTCGCGCACGGCCACTACGACGAACTGGCCATGCATGTGCGCGCGGCGCGGCGCAACGGGCTCACGCCGGAGGAGATCGGGGCCGTACTGCTCCAGACGGCCGTGTACTGCGGGGTTCCGGCAGCCAACTCGGCCTTCGCGACGGCTCAGCGGGTGCTGGCGGAGGAGGCGGAAGGGTGACCCCGGCAGGGGCAGGCGCGAGGCGCGCCGATGTGCCTACGGTGGGGGCATGTCTACCATCCTGATCACCGGTGCCACCTCCGGTCTCGGCCGCTACGTCGCCTTCGAGCTGGTCCGCTCCGGCCACACCGTCCTCGCCCACGGGCGGGACCCGGGCCGTACCGGGACTCTGGTGGAGGAGCTGCGGTCCGAGGGCGAGGCCGACGGGTTCGTCGCCGACCTCGCCTCCCTGGCCCAGGTGCGTGCGCTGGGCGCGGAGGTGGCCCGGGCCCACCCAGGACTCGACGTGCTGATCAACAACGCGGGTGTGGGCGCCGGTGCACCGGGATCCGGGCGGGAGCTCAGCGCTGACGGGCATGAACTCCGTCTGGCGGTCAACTACTTGGCGCCGGTGGCACTGACGCGTGCCCTGCTGCCGACCCTCGGTACGAACACCCCGGCCCGGATCGTCAACGTGGGTTCGGTGGGCCAGGAGCCGGTCGACTTCGACGACCCGGAGTTCACGCACGGCTATGCGGGCTTCGCCGCGTACTGCCGGGCGAAGTTCGCTCTGGCGGCGCACACCTTCAGCCTGGCCGAGGAGTTGGCTGGGACGGGTGTCGCGGTGAACGTCCTGCACCCGGCGACCTTCATGGACACGGCGATGGTCAGGGAGGGCGGGGTGGCCCCGTGGTCGACGGTGGCGGACGGAGCTCCGGGGGTGCTCGCACTGGCCACGCAGGACTTGGGATCGGGCGGCTACTTCGACGGGACGAGGCCGGCCCGGGCGAACGAGGAGACGTACGACAGGGAGGTGCAGACGCGCCTGGCGACGCTGACGGACCGACTCCTCGCGCTGTAGCTCCCCAGGGGCGCGGGGAACTGCGCGACCGGCCCCCACGGTGCGGCAGCCGAACGACTCACCGCAGCCCCCGCCCCGTCTCCAGCACCTCCCTGGCCTGGGACACCAGCCCGTCCGCCCCACAGGACCGCGCCAACGCCATCCCTCGATGGAGCTCGGCCACAGACCGCGCCAGGATCCCGTACTCGACCCGGGCCGCCGCGTGCTCGTACTGACAGGGCGAGGCCTCCAGATACGCCACCGCCTGCGCGGCCAGCCGCACCGCCCGCTGCCCCGTCTCCAGCGCGGCAGCACACCGCAGCGCCTCACCGATCGCCGTGTCGGTACCGAGCCGCTCGGCATGCCGACGTACCTCCGTGGCCAACTGAACGGCCCGCACCGGGTCTTCGACGGCGAGTGCGCGGGCGAGATCGACGGCCCACGGCACCAGCACCGGATTGTGGTGCCCCCGAACCGCCGCCGCCTTCTCCGCGGCGTCCAGTTCGTTGATCCCGTCCTTGGTCCTGCCGACGGCCAGCAGCAGCCGCCCCCGCACGGACCGCGGATCGGGCAGGACGATCGTGGACGGATACGGCGGCGTGAACCCGTACTGCTCGGCGATGGCCCACGCCTCCTCCACGTGCCCGCGGGCGAGCAGCGTGTCGACGAGGTTGCAGGTCGCCGACCAGTACAGCGGCAGCCCGCGTCCCACCCGCTCGGCGAGCCGCAGTGACTCGCGCAGGGAGGTCTCGGCCTCCCGGAGCCGTCCGCGCCGACGGTGGGCGAGGCCGACGTAGGCGTGGGCGAGCGCGAGGTGGCCGCCGCTCCAGCCGGCCGTCTCGTAGGTGCGCAGGGCGTCGGTGTACAGGGTCTCGGCGCGGTCGAGCCGGTCCGTGAAGGCGTACGCGCTGGCCAGCATCAGCGGCAGTTCGAGGCCCCACTCGGTGTCGGTCCAGCCGAGTCCGGGCGCGAGACGGCCGTTGACGAGGGCGCGGTCGCAGACTTCGGCGATCTCCTCGGCGCTCTCGCCGCGGGCCATCGCGTCGAAGCCGCGCAGGATGAGCAGGGCCCGCTCGGAGTTGTCCCGGCCGGCGCAGGTGGCGGCCAGGGTGGCGAGGCGTTCGGAGCGGGCCGGGGAGGTGGCCTCGCCCGGGTAGAGCCCCTCCCAGGTGTACTGCACGGCCTGGAGGCGGAGTCGGGCCGGGCCCTCCTCGTGCCGGGCGGTCTCCGCCTCGATGGTACGGACCGCCTCCTCCAGCTGGTTGTTGTGCATGAGTGCCTGGGACAGGCGGACGACCGCGTCCACCCGGGCGTCGCCCTCCAGTCCGGGCATGGCGAGCGCGGTCTGGAGGTGGCCGATGGTCCTGGCGGGGGCGGTCAGGAGGGTGGCGCAGCCGAGTTCGAAGAGCACGCGCGCGTGGACCTCGGGTGCCGGTGGCTCCACCAGGGCGCGCTCCAAGCAGCGGCGAGCGGCGTCGGGGGCACCGACGAGGAGGTGTTCGCGGGCGGCCTCACGCAGCTGCTCGACGAGTTCCTCGTCGTCGTCCGGGTGGACCTTGAGCAGGTGCCGGGAGGCGGCCGCGGCACCGAGCCCGGAGTCGGTGACGAGTTGGGCGGCGATGCCGTGCATGGCGGTGCGCAGAGCGTCGGGGATGGAGTCGTAGACGGCGGTGGCGATCAGCGGGTGCACGAACTCCAGCTCGCCGTCCTCCGCCCCGGAATCGGTCAGGATGCGGGCGTTGCGCAGCAGTTGGGCGCAGAGCGCCGCCTTGTCCGGCTTCAGGGTGGCGAGCCTGGCCACCAGGTCGACGGAGATGTCGGTGCCGAGGATCGCGGCCGCCCAGGCGAACCGGGTGGCGTCGATGCCGAGTTCCTCCAGGCGGGCGACGAGTCCGCCGCCGCGGGCCGAGCGGTTCAGCTCGCGCAGTTCGTTCGCCGAGCCCTCGCTGGGCTCGATCCCGCTGTCGCGGACCTTGGCGAGGAGTTCGACGGTCTCGTACGGGTTGCCGCCGGTGACGGCCCACACCTCGCGGCAGAAGGGGGCGTCGGCGTGCCCGCCCAGGGTGGCGCGGGTGAGTCCCTCGGTGGCCTCCGGGGTGAGGGCGCTCAGGTTGGTGACGGGGCGGCCCGCGGCGGAGGCCACCGTCTCCAGGAGGCCGGCGCTCTCGGTGGTGGCCTCGCCGGGGCGCCGGGCCACCACGACCAGGACGGACAGGTCGTCCAGCCGCTCGGCGAAGGCGGCGAGCCAGCGCAGGGTCTCCTGGTCGGCCCAGTGGGCGTCGTCGACCATCAGCACGAGCGGCCAGTCCCGGCGGGCCAGCCGGCGCATCGCGGCGACCAGTCCGTCGCACACACCCTGCGGGTCGGCCTGCCGCTCGCCCGGGTCCGCGATGCCGAGGGCGGGGCCCGCGATGTCGTACCAGTCGCCGAGGTACTCGCGGGCCTCCTCGGGCATCAGCGACAGGAGGGCGGGCTGGAGCAGTTGTCGTACGACGTTGAAGGGGACGGACCTGAGGGTCTCGCCGCCGCGGGCCGACCAGACCGTGCAGCCGCGCGCCTCGGCGATGCGGCGGGTCTCGGCCAGCAGGGCGGTCTTGCCGAAGCCCGCCTCGCCGCGGATGACCAGCACACTGCCCGAGGACGTGCGGTCCGCACACAGGGAGTCGATCACCCGTTCGACGGCGGCGAGTTCCTCGTCACGCTCCCACAGCGAGGCCGGGGCGGCCGCACTGGGCCGTACCTCCGTCATCCCGCTACCTCCCCAAGTCGCCCGAATGACGTACAGATCTCGAGCGTAGCCGTCCGGGTGCGGAAGCGGAGGGCGGTCGGGGTACCTGTTGCCTTGACGGGTGACCTGCGGTACGGGCAGGCGACGCGCCCTGCCGGTGACCCCCGCGGACCGACCTGACCGACAGTCAGCCGCCGTTCACGAGACGCCTGGAGGCAACGATTCTCCGAGACCGAAGCGCACCCCGCCCGAGCCGCGCCCTCATCGCCGGCTCGGTGGGCAACTTCATCGAGTGGTACGAGTTCGGCGTCTACGGCTACTTCGCGACGATCATCGCGGCACGCTTCTTCACCCCGGAGGGCGGCAGCGAGGTCGAGGCACTGGTGAGGACATACGCCTCCTTCGGCCTGGCGTTCTTCTTCCGGCCCGTCGGGGCCGCCCTGTTCGGCCGGCTCGGCGACCGGATCGGCCGGCGTCCGGTGCTGATCCTGGTGATCGCGCTGATGACCGGGGCGACGACGCTGATCGGCGCGCTGCCGACGTACGACCGGGTCGGGGCGCTCGCGCCCTGGCTCCTCACGTTCCTGAGGGTGCTTCAGGGACTGTCGGCGGGCGGGGAGTTCGGCGGCGCGGTGTCGGTGATGACCGAGTTCGCTCCGCCGGGACGGCGCGGGCTGTACGGGGCGTGGCAGTCGTTCACCGTGGCGTTGGGGCTGTTGGCCGGTGCGGGGGCCGCCTCGCTGCTCGCGAGTGTGCTGACGGAGCGTCAAATGGGTTCCTGGGGCTGGCGGGTGCCGTTCCTGCTGACGCTGCCGCTGGGTCTCG
This sequence comes from Streptomyces sp. NPDC005402, assembly GCF_040606575.1. Taxonomy (NCBI): domain Bacteria; kingdom Bacillati; phylum Actinomycetota; class Actinomycetes; order Kitasatosporales; family Streptomycetaceae; genus Streptomyces; species Streptomyces sp. NPDC005402. Next base: position 155,805 of record NZ_JBEXFB010000020.1, on the reverse strand, counting down.
GGGCGCTGTGGCTGAGACTGCGGCTGGAGGAGACGCCCGCCTTCCGGGAGGAGACTTCCCGGGAGAAGCCGGGCGCGGCCGAGGTCGCCGGGGCGATCGCGCTCGGGGCCGGGCGGATCATGGGCTGGGCGGCGGCCGGTTACACCTTCCTGGTCGTCCTGCCCGCGTATCTCCAGAGCACGCTGAACGCCACCTTCCAGCAGGCGTTGATCGCGACCGTGCTCGCCAACCTCGGTTTCGCGGCCACGATCCTGCCGGCGGGGCTGCTCAGCGACCGGCTCGGACGGCGGCCGGTGATGGCGACGGGGGCCGTGCTCGTGGTGGTTCTGGCGCTTCCGCTGCTCAACCTCCTCCAGGACACGGGTACTTCCCACGCGGTGAAGGCGGTGGCGGTGTTCGGGGCGGGAGCGGTCGTGGGGCTGATGGCCGGCCCGGGACCGGCGATGCTGGCGGAGCTGTTCCCGACGAACGTCCGCCACACCGGTCTGGGACTCGCCTACGCCCTGTCGAACGCCGTGTTCTCGGGCTGCGCCGGGCTCATCATCACCAAGACGGTCGAGCGGACCGGGAACGTGGACGTCCCGGCGTACTACGCGGCGGTGACCTGCGCGATCAGCCTGCTCGCGCTGGCCAGGGCCCCTTCGGGAAACAGGACCACTTCGCGAAACAAAGTCCCTTCGAGGAAGGCGAGTTGACCGCATGCGGGTGATCGGACTGATGTCGGGCACGTCGTACGACGCCATCGACGCGGCGGCCGCCGACCTGCGCCTGGCCGGCGACGTTCTCGCACTGAAGCCGCTCGGGATGGTGAGCGAGGCATACGACGCAGAGATCCGGGAGGCCCTCGCCGCGGCGCTGCCGCCCGGGACGATCCCGATGGCCGAGGTGTGCCGACTCGACACGCGGATCGGACAGGCCTTCGCGGCGGCCGCCGTCCGGGCGAACCGTGAACTGTGTTCCTCGCAGGCGGAGTTGATCGCCTCGCACGGGCAGACGGTCCACCACTGGACCGAGGGGGGCCGGGTGCACGGCACCCTGCAGCTCGGGCAGCCCGCCTGGATCGCGGAGGCGACCGGCCTGCCCGTCGTCGCCGACTTCCGGCCGCGCGACATCGCCGCTGGCGGCCAGGGCGCGCCCCTGGTCAGCCTGGTCGACCTGCTGTGGCTGCGCGGCCGGCCGGGCACCCCGGTCGCGCTGAACCTCGGCGGCATCGCCAACCTCACCGCACCCGACGGGACCGCCTTCGACACCGGGCCGGGGTGCGCGCTGATCGACGCCGCGGCGCACGGGTTCAGCGGCGGAGGGCTCGCCCACGACGCCGACGGCGCCCTGGCCGCGCGCGGCGAGGTCCACCGGCCGCTGCTGGAGCGGCTGCTCGCCGAGCCGTACTACGCGCTGCCCGCGCCGAAGACGACGGGCAAGGAGCTGTTCCACCTGGGGTATCTGCGGGAGGCGCTGGCCGGGCTCGGCACGCTGTCGGCCGAGGACGTCATCGCCACCCTGACCTTCCTCACGGCCCGCACGGTCGCCGACGCGGTGGTCGCGGTCGGGGCCACGGAGGTTCTCGCCTCGGGCGGCGGGACCCGCAACCCGGTGCTGATGCGGATGCTCGGCGAACTGCTGCCGGGGGTCGCGTTGCGCGCCTCGGACGCGCTCGGTCTGCCGTCGGCGGCGAAGGAGGCGTACGCCTTCGCCGTCCTGGGATTCCTCACCGCGCACGGCGTGCCCGGCACCGAACCGGCGAGCACGGGCGCCCGGCACGCGCGGGTACTGGGTTCGATCACCCCGGGCCGGGACGGTCTCCGACTGCCACCGCCTGCGAGGCAACGGCCGGTGCGACTCGTCCTGGAGTGACCGGCGGCGCCGCGAAGGGATCTCGGCCGGAATCGGCCGACGCCCCTCTCATCCCTCTTTCACCGAGGGCTCATACGGTGGGGGCATGACGCAGGAGACTCCCCCCGGGTGGTACCCCGATCCCGGGCAGACAAGTGACGGTCCCGCCGCCGAGCGCTGGTGGGACGGCAAGGCGTGGACGGAGCAGACCCGGCCCGTCGGATCGGCGGCCGCATGGGGTCCCCCGGAACAGGTCGCGAGCCCCGGGGACGCCGGGCAGTACCCGGCCTATCCGCCGTATCCCGCCCAGCCGCCGACCGGATCGCGGCGCGGCCGTATGGGCATAGCCGTGGCGGTGGCGGTCGTGGTGCTGGCGAGCATAGGCGTGGGGGTGTACGCGCTGGCCGACAACGGCAAGGGCAACGACGACACCGCCACCTCGCAGGGGCCGGGAGGCCAGGGCGGCCCCGGCGGCACGGGGGGCCAGGGCGGACCGTTCGGCGGCAACGGAGGGTCCGGCGGCTCCGGTGGCAGCGGCGGCTCCGGCGGCGCTTCACCCTCCCCGCAGGGGTCGGAGGCGCCGAAGATCGAGAGCGGTTCGGTGACGGACTCGATCGACGGGATCAGCCTGCCCATCCCGGACGGCTGGTACGGCCAGGAGATCTCGGCCGGCGCGTCCGTGACCTCGAACGACTCCTACGCCTGCCCCGGCGACACCTCCGCGAAGTGCACGAAGGGCGGTGCCTACTCGGCGCCCGCCCTGGCGCTCGGCACCAAGGGCAGCACGGCCGAGGCGGTCGCCAAGGCCGACATCGAGGCGAACGCCGAGCAGTCCTACGGCGGCAAGACCTACGGTTCGATCACCTCGCACGACGTGCTCGACTCCCAGGCGGTGACCGTGGCCGGGCAGCAGGGCTACAAGGTCCGCTGGAAGGCCGTCACCAGCAAGGGATCCGACGGCTATGTCGAGTCCCTGGCCTTCCCGTCCCCGGCGAACCCGCGGCAGATCGTCGTGGTGCGCTTCGGTGTCGACGTCGAAGAGGGCCAGACCGTGATCGACGACATCACCAAGGGGATCAAGGTGTCGACGGGCGGCGGCAGCGGCCAGGACGTCTGACGGCCGGTCCCCGGACACCGGTCGGCCGGGTGGGGCGCCTCTTCATTCACGAGGAACCCCACCCGGCCGAGGGGTGCGCGCCGCCCCCGTCCCCACGGTGCGGCGCGAGCAGGTCACCGTCCAGTCATCCCGTGGACGGCGGCCTGGGTCTCAGGTCAGGCCGAGTGCCGGCAGTACGGCGGCCTCCACGAAGCGGACCAGGTAGTCCGGGTCGGCGTACTCCCCGTCGATGACGGGGCGGGCGCGGATGACGCCGAACATCTGAGCCGGGACGTACTCCAGTGCCGGGTGCCCGGTGGCGATCTCACCCCGGTCGACCCCACGCTGGAGAATGTGCCTCAGCGCGGCGATCTCCGGGTCGATCAGCGCCTCACGCAGGGCCTGCGCGAGCTCCGCGTCCTGCGTGACGGCATGGCCGAGCGCCTGGAGGAGCTTGGTGTCCTGCATCGACCACCGGCCCGCGGCCCGGGCGGCCTCGCGCAGGTCGTCGGCGAGCGATCCGGTGTCGATCCCGTCGAACTTCGACCTGCGGCGGGAGCGCAGGGCGGCCACCACGAACTGGGGTTTGGTCTTCCACTGCCGGTACAGGGTGGACTTGCTGCAGCGGGTGCTGGCGGCGACGCCCTCCATGGTCACGGCTTCGTATCCGCATTCGCGGACCTGTTCGAGCACGGCGTCGAAGAACTCCTGCTCACGCTCGGGCGTGATCTTGGAGCGGCGCGAGGCGGCGACCGTCTCCGGTCCGTCCGCGGCCTGCGACGTCATCAGCTCATCCCTTCACTCGCTCCGACGGCGGGCCTGCTGCGCGACCGCCGCGTTTCATTCCCGGATTCCAGTGTGTCGTATGTCTATCGATACGCCAGTGTACCGGTACCCGATCGTATCGGTACACTGACGTATCGGTACGATGTCGTATCGATGAGTTTTGGAATCCGGACGAGTCACCACGTTGTTCGGATTCAGTACCCGCACCACCGCCAGCGAAAGGGCCGGGGGAATGAATGCCCGCACCGAGCCTTCAGAAGCGGAGCCGGGCGCGACAGCGCGGCCGCCGCTCGTCCGTGAGCTCCTGCTCGTCGTAGGACTCTTCCTCGTCTACAAGTTCGGCCGGCAACTGGTCACAGGCCACACCGAGGCCTACCGCAACGCCGACCGCATGTGGGACTGGGAGCGGGCCCTGCACCTGCCGGGAGAGGGCTCGGTGCAGTCGCTGCTGCTGCACGGCGACACCCTCGCGCACATCGCGAACACCTACTACGCGACCGTCCACTTCCCGGCCACGGTCGCCTTCCTGGTCTGGCTGTACCTGAAGCGCCCCGCCCACTACGTCTGGGCCCGCCGCGTCCTCGCCGGCCTCACCGGCGCCGCCCTGGTGCTGCACCTCGTCTTCCCGCTGGCCCCGCCGCGGATGCTCGCGGCGGCCGGTCTGGTCGACACCGCGAAGGTCTACGGCCCCTCCGTGTACGGCCCGCCGCAGACCGACACGCTCTCCAACCAGTTCGCCGCGATGCCGTCGTTGCACTTCGGCTGGGCCCTGATGGTGGCGATCGGCCTCATCGTGGCCACCCGCTCGCGGTGGCGCTGGCTGTGGCTGCTGCACCCGCTCGTGACCCTGCTGGTCATCGTCGGCACGGCGAACCACTACTGGATGGACGCGATCGTGGCGACGGCCCTGCTCGGCGTCGCCCTGGCGGTCATCCACCTGCCGCACCGGACGGCGACCACCGCCGGCCGCGCCCAGGAGAAGCTCGCGCCGGCCGAACCCAAGGAGAACGTCCTGGTCGGAGCGGGCCGATGAACGCCACCCTGCTCGCCCTCGCCCTCTCCCTGCTCTCCTCCGTCGCCTACGCGGCCGCCGCCGTCGCCCAGGAACGCCTCGCCTCCCGCAACCCCGGCTCCGGTGTGCTGCGGATGCTGGGCTCGGGCGCCTGGTGGGGGTCGGTCGGGCTCAACGCGGCGGCCGCGCTGCTGCATGTCGTCGCCCTCAAGTACGGCCCCCTGACCGTGGTCCAGCCGCTCGGCGCCCTCACCCTGGTCGCCGCGGTGCCGCTGGGCGCGCGGATCGCGGGGCGCCGGGTCAGCGCGACGGAGTGGCGGGGCACCGCGTACACGCTGGCCGGCCTCGCCGCGATCCTCGTGGTGGCGTCGGGGTCCGCGCCCGGGAAGGTGCTGAGCACGTCCGAGGCGGTGGCGGTGGCGGCGGTGACGGCGGCCCTGATCGGTCTGCTGGCCCGGCCCGGCGCCCGGCCCGGCATACGGCACGCGTCGGCGTCCGGGGTCGCCTCGGGCGTGGCCTCCGCGCTCACCCAGACCGTGACGGTGGCCGCGACGGACCGTTCCGAGTCACTTCTCAGCATCCAGGTGATCGGCGTGGCCCTGCTCGTCGCCACCTTCGCCGCGGGCGGGCTCCTGCTCTCCCAGACCGCCTACCGTGACGGCCTGGGCGCCCCACTGGCGGTGGTGACCCTGGCCAACCCGCTGGCCGCGGCAGTCATCGGCCTGTCCCTCCTGGGCGAGGGCCTGCGGGGCGGCGCGGCGGGCGTGCTGCTCGCTCTGGCGGGCGCGGGCCTCGCGGCCTGGGGCGTGGTGCTGCTGACCCGGACACCCCCGGCCCCGGTGGAGGAGGAACACCCGGTCGCGGCCGTACTGGCCCTGGAACCGTCACTGCGCGACGTGAAGGTGCCCCGGCCTTCGGAGCCAGGGCACCTGACAGCGCCCCTTTAGGGGCGCGGGGAACTGCGCGACGAGCCACGACGGCGCCGCGGCCCACGATGGTCAGCCGAACCCACGAGCGTCCTGCTTCAAAGCCGTGTCCACGGTCAACGCCGTGGCGACGACGAGGCTGAGCAGCGGCTCGGGCAGCTGGTAGTGGATCTGCAGCACGTAGTTGTCCGCGGTCGTGAACATCGTCTTGGCGAGTCCCTCCCACGTCTTCGTGATCCGGGCGACCTCGTTCTCCGTGTGGTCGACGATCGCGAAGTTCCAGGCCCGCCAGTTCTCCGCCTTGATCGCCCCGACCTGCTGGCCGTTCACCATCAGCGCGAAGTTGATCTTCCCGATCATGTTCTGCTGGACGATCTCACCGACCGGCGAACCGTCCGGACGTTCCACGATCACGCGCGACTTGAAGATCTTCCCCGGCCGGGTCAGGAGCATGACCGGCTGCCCGTGGGCGTCGCGGATCTCCAGCTTGATCTTCATGAACTGATCGATGCTGTAGAAGAACCGCACGATCTTCCGGAAGGCGCTCTGCCCGACCTGGGTGACGGAGCCGACCTGGTTGCCGTTCTGGTCCATGACCTTGTACTCGTTGGTCAGCTCGATCAGCTTGGCCTTCTGGTTGACCACGAGCACCGGTTCGGAGAACAGCGTGCCGCCGCCCGCACCGCCCCCGGTGACCCCGGCCTGCTGCTGCACCTGACGTTGCACGCGCGGGTCGGGGCCGGCCGACTGCTGGGGCATCTGCGGCGCCTGCGGGACCGGCGGGGCCTGCACGGCCTGAGCCTGCCCCGCCCCCTGCTGGTCCTGGTGGGTGTGCTGCGTCCACTGCGCCCCGTCCCAGTACCGGAGCGTCTGGGACGCTCCGTGCGGGTCGGGGTACCAGCCTGCAGGTGTGTTCGAATGCGTGGTCACCGGGGCACACTACCCCGGGACCACTGTGATCCGGCCAGGTGAACGACGGCTCCCCGTACGGCTTTACCTGGTGATGACGGCGGGATCGCTCACCCCGGGGCGCCCGTTCTCGACATGTCCGGCGAATCGCCTGAGGAACGCCGGGTCGACGTCGGAGGTGACCGTGAGGTCGTACCAGCGACGGCTCTTGGCGAGGCCGAAGGTGTGCCGGACGGTGGCGCCGGCCCGCACCGTGAAGGTCCTCGCCGGGTCGCCGTAGCCGCTCACGACCTTCAGACGGACCGTGCCGGAACCCTTGTTGGTGAAGGTCAGCTCGACGTCGTCACCGGTGTGGCAGGCGGTGACCTCGGGACCGGCGCTCTTGTTCGGCCCCTTGAAGACGCGCAGGAAGCCGGCCGGGCCGTGCACGGTCAGGTCGTACGACCCCTTGGAGTACGCCGAGTTCCAGGTGTCCGAGACGCTCTTGCCGGCCTCGGTGGTGTAACTCCAGGGCCCGTCGGTGCGGTTGCCGGAGGTCACCAGGAAGGCGGCACCCGCCTTGGCGCCGGAGGCGAAGGTGAGCGTGAACCTGCCGCTCTTCGCGTCCACCGAACCGTCCACGCGCGGGGCGTACTTGAGCGGGCGGGCGGGGCGCAGGCCGCGCTCCTGCTTCGGCAGCGCGCCGACGGCGGGCGGGACGGGCACGTAGTCGGGGTGACGCTCGCGGTCCGGCGGCTCGTAGCCGTCGGTGTCCGGGAGGGCGACCGGCTTGGTGTCCCTGCGGGAGAAGTCGAAGGCCGAGGTCAGATCGCCGCAGACCGCGCGCCGCCAGGGCGAGATGTTGGGCTCGTGAACGCCGAAGCGCCGCTCCAGGAAGCGGATGATCGAAGTGTGGTCGAGCGTCTCGGAGCAGACGTAACCGCCCTTGCTCCAGGGCGAGACGACGAGCATGGGCACGCGCTGGCCGAGGCCGTAGGGTCCGGCCGGGTGGCTGCTGTCGCCCTTGAACAGGTCGAGAGCGGGGTCGACCGTGGACTTGCCCCGGTCCGCCGAACCGGGCGGGAAGGCGGGGACCACGTGGTCGAAGAAGCCGTCGTTCTCGTCGTAGGTGACGAACACGGCCGTCTTCGCCCACACCTTCGGGTCCGAGGTCAGCGCGTCCAGAACCTGGGCGATGTACCAGGCACCGTAGTTGGCGGGCCAGTTGGGGTGCTCGGTGAAGGCCTCTGGGGCGACGATCCAGGACACCTGGGGCAGCTTCCCGGCCTTGACGTCGGCCTTGAGCTGGTCGAAGTAGCCCTCGCCCTTGGTGAAGTCGGTGCCGGTGCGGGCCTTGTCGTACAGCGGGTCGCCGGGCTTGGCGTTCCGGTACTGGTTGAAGTAGAGCAGCGAGTTGTCACCGTAGTTGCCGCGGTAGGCGTCCGGGATCCAGCCCCAGGAGCCGTTCGCGTCGAGGCCGTCGCCGACGTCCTGGTAGATCTTCCAGGAGACGCCGGCCTTCTCCAGGCGCTCGGGGTAGGTGGTCCAGCCGTAGCCCACCTCGTCGTTGCCGAGGACCGGGCCGCCGCCCCGACCGTCGTTGCCCGTGTAGCCCGTCCACATGTAGTAGCGGTTCGGGTCGGTCGAGCCGATGAACGAGCAGTGGTAGGCGTCGCAGACGGTGAAGGAGTCGGCGAGGGCGTAGTGGAAGGGGATGTCCTCGCGCGTCAGGTACGCCATGGTCGTGGACCCCTTGTTCGGGACCCACTTGTCGTACTTGCCCCCGTTGAAGGCGGCGTGTCCGTCGTTCCAGCCGTGCGGGAGGTCCTGGATGAACTGGAGCCCCAAGTCGTCGGCCTCGGGGCGGAACGGCAGGATCTCCTTGCCGTTCTTGTCCGTCTGGTGCCAGACCGACTTTCCGTTCTCCAACGTCACCGGACGCGGGTCGCCGAAGCCGCGAACGCCTCTGAGCGAGCCGAAGTAGTGGTCGAAGGACCGGTTCTCCTGCATCAGGACGACGACGTGCTCGACGTCCTCGATCGTCCCCGTGCGGTGGTGGGCCGGGAGCGCGGCGGCGCGCTGGATGCTGTTCGACAGGGCGGTGAAGGCGGTGGTGGCGCCCGCGAGTTGGAGGAATCTGCGCCGGTTGACGTCGGACATGAGTGAGGGAACCTCTCAATCCTGCGCATCGTTGGCCCGAATGTGACGGAAGGTGCGCGCAGCGAGTGTTCCAAGCGCAACAAACGTCAGGGAAGGGTCCGGTGGCGCTGATGTGAAAGTCGCGGGTACGGGAGGTGTGGCGGACCCCGATCTGGGGAGGTCGCGATCATGACAGCGACACCGCATACGGACGCGCCACCCACCGAACGACCTGTACGGCAGCTCCTCGCCGCCTCCGTGGGCAATGCCGTGGAGTGGTACGACTGGTACGCCTACACGTTCTTGGCCACCTACATCGCCGGCGCGGTCTTCCCCAAGGGTGCGAACGACTCGCTGGTGCCGCTGCTGTCGACGTTCGCGGTGTTCGCGGTCGGCTTCTTCGTGCGGCCGGTCGGCGGCCTGCTGATGGGGGCGATCGCGGACCGGCACGGGCGGCGCTCGGCGCTGACGGTCACCATCTTGCTGATGGGCGGCAGCAGTCTCCTGGTCGGGCTGACACCGACGTACGCGGCGGTCGGCGTCCTGTCCCCGGTCGTGCTGGTGCTCGCGCGCCTGCTCCAAGGGCTGTCCGTGGGAGGGGAGTTCGCGGCCTCGACGACCTTCCTGGTCGAGTCGGCGCGGCCCGGCCGACGCGGGCTGTTCTCCAGCTTCCAGTACGTGTCGACGACGGCCGGACAGCTACTCGCGTCCGGGATCGCCACGCTGCTGGTGGACACGCTGGACGAGGGGCGGATGGACAGCTGGGGGTGGCGCGTCCCGTTCGTCCTCGGGGCCGTGCTGTCCCTGGTCGGGTTCTGGATCCGGCGCGGCGCGCAGGAGACGCGCAGCGAGGAGCAGCGGCGGGCGCCGCGTCCCGGTCTCCTCGAGGGCCTGCGGCGCCATCCACGCGAGTCCCTGCTGATCTGCGGGATCACCATGGGCGGCACGATCGCGTACTACACGTGGACGTCTTATCTGCCGACGTACGCCGAACTGAACGCCGGTGTCGCCAAGTCGGACGCGTTGCTCGCGGGGACGATCTCGCTCGCCTTCTTCGGGGTGCTCCAGCCGCTCGGCGGGCTGCTGTCGGACCGCTTCGGGCGCCGGCCGTTGCTGCTGTTCTTCGGGCTGGGCTTCGCGCTGCTGAGTGTGCCGCTGCTGCACGCGCTGCGGGACTCCTTCGCGGTGCTGCTGCTCGTGCAGTGTGCGGGGATGGTGTTGCTGACCGGGTTCACGTCGATCAGTGCGGCGGTGAACGCGGAGGTGTTCCCGGCGCGGGTGCGGGCGGCCGGGATCGGGTTCCCCTACTCGCTGACGGTCGCGGTGTTCGGGGGGACGGCACCGTATGTGGGCACGCTGTTCAAGGAGTTGGGCCACGCGGGAGCGTTTCCCTGGTACGTGGCCGCCCTCTGCCTCGGCTCGTCACTCGTCTATCTGCGGCTTCCGGAGACCGCCCACGGAGAACTGCGCCGCTAGCGCACGCTTCGCCACCGCCGTGCCCGACCTCAGCGCGGCCACCGGATCGGCGGCCTCGTCCAGTTCGATCAGGACCGTGTCCGCGCCGGGCGTCGCGGACATCGCGTCCGCCCAGCCCGCCCAGTCGACGATCCCCGTGCCCAACTCCGTCATGTACGGCTGCTGTCGGGCGTACACCGTCTCGTCGATCGTGAGGTGGACGTCGATCGGGGTGACCGCGTCCTTCCAGTGGGCCAGGGCCGTGCGCGGGGTGTGGCGCCGGGCCACCGCGACGGGGTCGCCACCGCCCAGGGCGATGTGGCAGGAGTCGGGGCACAGCCAGACATAGCGCGGGTCGGTCAGGGCCATGAACAGGTCGATGTCCCGCTCGTACCACAGGGTGCTGTGGGACTCGGTGTGGAAGGCCAGCCGCACCCCGTACCGGGACACCGCCTCACCCACCGCGTGCGCGATGTCGGCCATGCGGTTCATGTAGGCGGCGTCGACGAAGAAGGGCGGGCGGGTGCCGTACGTCGCCCTCATCGGTAGTCCGGCGACGAGGACCTCGGCGCCCACCTCGGCGAGGAAGGCGGCGCGGCGCTCGGCGTCGGCGACGATCGCGGGGAGGTGGTCGCCGTGCCGCCAGTCGGGGGCGTCGCTGTCGGCGATGAAGGCGCTGACGACGGCCAGGCCCCGGCCGGTCAGCTCCCGGCGGAACGCCTGTGCGCTGCCGTACGCGCGCAGCGCCGAGTCTATGCCGCCGGGCGCGAACGTCAGCTCGATGCCGGTGACCTCGGTCTCGGCGAGCGTGTCCAGCACCCGCCGCCAGAAGCGGTCCGGATGATCCGCGGCCCAGTCGCGTACCGCGTCGGCGGAGCCGAGGTCCCAGAAGCCGGGGTGGTAGAAGGTGACGACGTCCGTCGCGAAACGAGGGCTCATTCCGTTCCCCCGCGCGCGTTGTAGACGACGACCCCGTCGGACTCGTCAACGGCCTTGCGGTAGTCGCGGAACACCGCGAGCGCCTCGTCCCTGAGGACATCGCGCACGACCTCGATGCCTCGCGTCTCGAACTGCTCGGCCCAGTCCGCGCCGACCGGGCCCTCGTCGAAGGTGGTGATCTCCTCCAGTTCCGGGCCCTGACCCGCGACCACCAAGCCGCGCACCCCGGACCACATCGTGGCGCCGTAACACTGCACGCAGGGGCGCCAGTTGACGACCAGTTCGTGGGACGGCAGGCCGTCCCCGCCGAGGTCCCAGCTGCCGGTGGCGATCTGGGCGAGGCCGAGCGCGACGACCTCGGCGTGCGCGCTGGAGACTCCGGTGGACAGGACGACGTTCACGCCGACGGAGACGATCCTGCCGGACTCGCGCTCGGCGACCAGCGCGGCGAACGGACCGCCGTTGCCTTCGCGCCAGTTGCGGTCGGCGAGGCGGTGCACCAGACGCATCCGGTCCTCGCGGGAGGGTACGGCGGCGGGAGCGTCGGCGAGTTCGTCGTCGATCCAGGCGGGCAGGGCCACGCGGTATTCCCTGGCGATGTCGATCACGGTTCGGTTCCTCTCGGTGGTTCAGGTGCGTGCGGTCACGGCACGGGCGGCCCGTACCGCGGTGACGGCGCCGGTCAGGGTGACGTTGGCGGCCATCGCCGTGGGAACGACTCCGTTGCCCGCCAGGTACAGGTTGTCGAAGCCCCACACCCTCCCGTCCGGGTCGCACACGCCGGCGCCGTCGTCAGTGACGCCTGCCCGGACCGTGCCGGTCAGATGCAGCGACGAACCGGGCGGAAGCGCCGCGGACTCGGTGGCGGGATCGAAGGGGCCGAACTCCTCGGCGAGGGACCGGACTTCGGTCAGCGCCCGCCGGATCAGCGCGCGGTCGGTCTCGGAGTAGCCGAACTCGACGCGGATGCGGGGCAGTCCGGCCAGGTCGGTCTCGTGCGCCGAGAACACGAGCCGGTTCTGCGGGCGCGACTCGACGGGGACGTACAGCGACAGACCGACGGAGTGCGCGAGGGGCCGGCCGGCCCCGTCGACGTAGGTCCGGTTCATGATCTGGCCGTGAAAGGGCTGGTCGGGTCCGTTGCACGGCAGCCACAGCGAGTCCGTGCTGAACTCGCCGGGGCGCGGCAGGGGCAGGGCGTCGGGGTCCATGCCCAAGCGGTCGAGGTCGAGCAGGACGCGGGCGGTGACGAAGGCGTGCTCGTTGAGGTGGCGGCCCAGGGCCTCGGGGCGGATGCCGGAGGCGTAGAGGAGTTGCGGGGTGCGCAGGGCGTCGGCGCACACCACCACGGTGCCGGCGCGGAGTTCGGTCTCGGTGCCGTCGGCGACGCGGCGCAGGCGGGCCCCGGTGACCCGGCCGGCGTCCCGGACCAGGGCGGTCACGAGGGTGCCGGTGAGCAGGGTGAAGGCCGGATCGCCGCCCTCCGCGAGGGCGGGGAAGATCGTCCCGGGTGCCGTGCGGGGCTTGGGGCCCGAGGGTGTGGGGGTGACGGCCATGGGCATGGGCTGCGGCGCCCGGTCGGCCGGCCCGACATGGCCGTAGCGTCGGCGCAGGACGTCGAGGACGAGTTCGCCGACCTTGGTCGGGCCGATTGCGGCGGGTGTGACGGCGAGCAGTCGGCGTGCGGTGTCGAGGTCGGCCGCCCAGGCATCGGGGTCGCCGAAGTCGAAGACCTCGTCCCCGGCGGGCCACGGCGTGGCCGCGGTCCAGTGGACGCCCATGCCGCCCGCGTTCCAGGCGAGCGCGGCCTGCGGCATCGCCTCGGCGTCCTCGCCGAAGGCGAGCGCGTGGAACATGCCGGGGGTGAGGTCGGGGAGGCTGTCCGCGACCTCCCGGACCACCTCCGCTCCCGTGTACATGCCCTGAATGCCGGTGGCGACCTTCTCGTTGTAGCGGGACCACAGCTCGGGGTCGTCGAGGTCGTGCAGGTGCCGCCCGGGCGTACCGCCGATCGGGCTGCCGCCGTCGGCCATGGTGATGTGCAGCGCGGGATCGCTCTCGCGCAGGAGGCGGGCCATGAGGGAGCCCATGATGCCGCTGCCCACGATGAGGACGTCGGTGCGGGGGGTGTGGGTCAAGTGGAGCTCCGGGTACGTGGGGTGTGGGGGTCAGTCGACCGGGACGAGCGGTCCGAACAGCTCGGTGTCCATGCGGTCCAGGGCGAGCTTCACCGCGCCGATGAGCGGGGCGTCGTGGCCGAGTGCGGTGGCACGCAGTTCGACCGCGGGGGTGCGGGCGTCCCGCAGCGCGTCCCGCACCCGGGGCAGCAGGACGTCGGCCGCGTCCTCAAGGCCGCCGCCGAGGACGATGAGCGAGGGGGCGACCGTCCAGGACAGGGTGGTGAGGATCGACGCGATGTTCTCCACGAACTCGTCGACCTCGGCGAGCGAGGCGGCGTCACCGTTGCGGGCCGCCTCGAACCGGGCCAGGGCGAGGGCGCGTTGGGCGGGCAGCGGTGAGGTCAGGGCGGCGACGGGCCGGTCCTCGACGGAGCCGGCCGGCATCGAGCGTGCCTCGACGATCTCGCCCGCGGCCCCGTCGAGCCCGCGGTGCACGGCTCCTCGGATGAGGATGCCGAGGCCGGTCCGGTTCCCGAGCATCGCCCAGACGACGTTGTCGTGATCGGACGCCACTCCCCGCCAACGCTCTGCCAGCGCGCCGAGGTTGGTGTCGTTGTCGGCGAACCAGGGCACCGGGACGCGACGGCCGAGCTCCTCGGGCAGGTGCACGCCCTCCCAGCGCGTGGTGTGCACCAGGCGCCGTACGACCCCTTCGTCGTCGATGGCACCGCCCCCGGCGACGGCGCCGGCGCGCAGCCGGTCCACCGAGCCGCCGGCGTCTTCGAGGGCCTGGAGGACCAGTGCGGCGGCGTCGTCGAGGGTGGTGCGCGGATCCTTGTAGGCGCGCAGCGGCCGGTGTGCCCGGCCGAGGATGTGGCCGCGCACGTCGGCGACTACGGCGCAGACGTCGACGGTCGTGATGCGTACGGCGGCCAACAGGGCGTGTTCGGCCCGCAGTTCGTAGCGGCGGGCCGGGCGGCCTGGGCAGCCGTTGTTCGGCACCCGGTCGAGTTCGGCGACCCAGCCCGCCTCGACGAGCGAGTCCAGGATCAGCTCGATCGTGCGCCGGGACAGACCGGTCTGCCAAGCGAGTTCGGTGAGTTTCCTCGGTCCCGACGACACGGCCAACGCCCGCAGGATCACAGAGGTGTTGACCCGTCGTACGGCGCTCTGGTTCATGCCGGCCGTCAGCATGGCTCCCCTCCTGTCACCGGGTCGTACACGCCCCGCATGTCGGCCACGAGTGGTCGGCCGTACTCACGAGCCGAGTCGCCGAGCCGCCCACCCAAGTACCGCCGCACGGCACCCACTTGGCGACCGACGACCGTGCCCGCAGGGGTGTCCGGGACGGATGTGGTCACGGTCATCGCAGCCCTGTTCCCGCGACGCCCTGCACGAAGTACCGCTGCAGGAGGAGGAAGAGCACGAGCACCGGCAGCATCACGACGATCGCTCCGGCGAGCAGCAGGCCGTAGTCGGTGACGTGGGCCGCGGCCTGACTGGTGGCGGCGAGGCCGACCGGGAGGGTGTAAGTGGACATGCTCTGGGCGACGACCAGCGGCCAGATGAAGTTGTTCCAGGAGTTGAGGAACGACATGATCGTGATCGTGGCGACGGCGGGACCGGCCAGCGGCAGGAAGATTCTGAAGAAGATCCGGAACTCGCCCGCGCCGTCGATGCGGGCCGCTTCGAGGAGTTCGTCGGGGACCGACAGGGCGTACTGGCGCACGATGAAGACCGACAGCGGAAGCGCCGCGCCGGGCAGGGCGATTCCGGTGAGGGTGTCCGCGAGCCCCAGGTCGACCGTGATCACGAACTGGGTGACGAACACCGCGGTGAACGGCACCATCATCGCCGCCATGACCGCACCGAACGCGAGCCGCCGTCCCGCGAAGTCGAGTTTGGCGAGGGCGTATCCGGCGGCCGACGCCGCCATGATGTTCCCCGCGACCACGATCAGCGCGACGACGACGCTGTTGACCACGAACCGGCCGAAGCCCTGGGTCTCGAACAGTCGGCTGAAGTTGCCGAAGGTGAGGTGGTGCGGGAGCAGAGCCCCGGGGTCGGAGCGGATCTCGTCCAGGCTGCGCAGCGCTCCGCTCACGCCCCACGCGAAGGGCAACATGGTGAGCAGGGCGCACAGCACCAGGGCGGCGTACATCACGGGACGGGCGGTACGGCTCATGTGCGGGACCTCAGCAGCCGGAACTGAACGACGCTCACCACGGTCACCAGCGCGAGCGTCACGAAGGACGCCGCCGAGGACATCCCGAACTCGCCCACCCCGAACTGGCGGTAGGTGTACAACGCGACCGACTCGGTGGAGCCGAGCGGGCCGCCGCCGGTGAGGAGGTAGGGCTCGTCGAAGACCTGGAGGTAGAAGACGGTCAGCAGGACTGAGACCATGAGGGTGGTGGGCAGCAGCAACGGCACGGTGATGTACCGGAGTTGGCGCCACCGGCCGGCCCCGTCCAGGGCGGCGGCCTCGTACACGTCCCGCGGGACGGCCTGGAGACCGGCGAGGAACAGCACCATCGCGATGCCGAAGTTGCGCCAGACGCCGAGCAGGATGACCACCGGCATGGCCAGGTTCGGGTCGTCCAGCCAGTTCGGTCCGGCGAACCCCACCGCCCCGAGCAGCTTGTTCACGGTGCCGTCCCTGTGAAAGGCGTACTGCCAGATCAGCGCGACGGCGACGACGTTCGTGACGACGGGCGCGAAGAAGACGGTGCGCAGGACACCGCGCAGCCGGCTGATGCCGGAGTTCAGCGCGAGGGCCAGCGTGAAGCCGATGCCCATCGTCAGGGGCACGCCCACGGCCACGAAGAGGGCGGTGTTGAGGATGTCCCGTACGAAGGTCTGGTCCCGGAACAGCCGGAGGTAGTTCTGGACACCGGTGAAGTCGACGGCGAACGGGGTGCGCAGGTCGGCACCGCGGATGTCGGTGAGGCTCAGGGCGAGGGCGGCTACGGTGGGGATCGCCGTGTAGACCAGGAAGACGAGGGCGAACGGGGCGAGGAACAGCCAGGCGACGGCGGTGCGGCGGGCTCGGGACGCCCTGCGTGCAGCCGTCTTCGGTACGGCCGTGGCCTTCCCGGCGGCCGGTACGGCGCTCGCGGTCATCGTTTCGTGCCCGTGCCGACGCTCTCGGCGTACGCCTGGATGTTCGCGGCGGCCTTCGCAGCGGTCTCCTTGCCCTTGGCGACGGCCTCCATCTCCTTGCCCAGCCGGGTCGCGACCTGCTGCCAGGTGCTGACCTGGGGGAACGCCCGGGTGTTCTTGAGCTGGGTGAGAAAGGCGGCCATGAGCGGCTGCCCCTTGATGGCGGGGTCGTCCCAGGCGGAGATGACGGCCGGCAGCGAGCTGTACGCCTTGTACTGCGCGACCTGGGTGGCGGGCTTGGCCAGGTACCGGACGAGCTTCCAGGCGGCGTCCGCGTTGCCGCTGTCGGCGAGGACGCCCCAGGTGCCGCCCGCGGAGAAGGACACGCTGCCCGACGCTCCGGCGGGCAGCGGGGCGGTGGCGACATGGGAGGCGGTCCAGCCGCTCTTCTTGGCGGCGGTGTCGAGCTGGCCGACGACCCACGGCCCGGTGATCATGCTCGCGGTCTTGCCGGAGACGAAGTACGGCTGTGCGTCGAGGAAGGTCGGCCCACTGGTGTCGGCGGTCCCCGAGGTGAAGAAGGACGCGTTGTACTTCAGCGCGTCGACCATCTGGGGCGTGTCCAGGTTCCACTTGCCGGCGGAGGTCACGAGTGAGCCTCCGGCCTGCCAGGCATACATGGCGACGTCCTGGCCGTTGAAGATGTCCCACCCGATGTCGGCCCCGAGCGCGTGGGCCGCGCCAGCGCCCTGGAGGGCCTTGAGGAAGGGCTCCATGCCGGCCCACGTGGTCGGTGCCTCGACGCCCGCCTTCTTGGCCAGATCCGATCGGTAGACGAGCGCGTACGTGTACGCGTACCAGGGCACCGTGTAGGCCACGTCGCCCACGACCCCGGCGTCCCAGAGGCTCTTGAAGAAGCTGTTCGGATCCACCAGGCCGTCCGGCACGGGCCGCAAGGTCGAGGAGTCGAGGAACTGTGCCTGCGACTCGGGGAAGAACTGGGCGACGTCCGGTCCCTTGCCCGCCGCGATCGCCGCCTGGAGCTTGGTGTAGTACTCCGCGTTCGGGATCAGCGTGGTCTTCACGACCAGGTCGGGATGGGCGGACTTGAACGGCTTGACGACCGTGCCGAGCACGTCGGCGTCGCCCTGGGCGGCCCAGACGTTCAGGGTGCCGGTGGCCGGGGACGCGTCGATCTTCTCGGCGGTGCCGGCGGCGGCCGCGTCGTCGTGGCGCCCGCAGCCGGTCAGGGGAAGCGCGCTGCCGACGGCCAGGCCGGCGGTCAGCCGCAGGGCGGCGCGGCGGGAGATTTTGGGCACGGAGGACTCCTGTCACACGAGGTGCCTCACGGGGGCGGAGGTCAGTGACGTGATGTGCCCAGACGCTATGAACCGCGTGTTTCGGCCACGTGGCGGTCCTCGCGCTGAATAATTTCGGAACTTGTAGCGAAATCGGCTGGGGTGACCGCACCTCGATGTCGGCGTCCGACAGGCGACGACGGGCGCCGGTCCGTCGTCGCCCGTCGTCGCCCGTCGTCGGGTCCTCACACGGCAATGATCTGCCACTGCTCCTCGGGCGCGCGGCTGTAGGTGAACTGGTTGATGTTGGCGCCGTCGGCGGTCGAGCCCCCGTCGACGTTGAGGGACAGCCCGCTGAACCGGTTGGTGAGGTAGTAGTAGCCATCGCCCGTGGGCGTGACTGCCCAGTGCTGCTGGGGAACGTTGTTGTCGGCGTAGATCGCGACGTTCCCGCCGTCCACCCGCGAGAGTCCGGCCACCTCCATCAGCTTGCCGCTGTTCACGTTCTTGATCTCGTAGTAGCCGTCGCCGGTGGAGGCGAAGGTCCACTTCTGCGCGGTGTTGTTCAGCCACGGCCACTGCTGGATGTTGGTGCCGTTGGCGGTGCCGAAGTTGAACACGTCGACGACCTTGCCGCTCTTGCGGTTGACGATGCGGTAGACCGTGCCGTCCCCCGGGAGGACCCTTGACACCAGAGCCGGCTTGGCGGTCCGGCCACCGATGTGGAGGCCGCCGACGTTGGCGTAGCCGCCAGTGGCAGCGATGGCCTGGAGCCGTACGAAGCCCACGTTCCGGGCGGGCCATTCGGCCACCTTGGTGGCGCGGTCGCCGGCCCAGGTGCCGGTGGCGACCTGGGTGAAGTTCGTGCCGTCGGTGCTGGTGGAGATGGTGTAAGAGAGGATGTCGCCGTCGGTGGTGTTGTTGCGGTTCCACTGCTTGGGCAGGTACTCCAGGGTGGAGACGTTGCTCCACACCCCGCCCAGGTCGACCGTGATCGAGTGGGGCAGGGCCGGGGACAGGCCCCAAGTGGACCAGCAGGTCTCGTAGTTCCTGTCGCTCAGTCCGTCGATGGCGTTGAGGGGTCCCTCGCCGGTGTGGAATGCGGTCGCGTAGGCGCTGACCGGTGTGACGGGGTGCTCGGCGCGCAGCATCTGCGTCGGCAGTGGCGGGCGGGAGCTGTCGGGGTTCCAGGCCGCGCCGACTTCGGCGAGTCGGTTGACGATGTTGGTGTCGAGCCTGCCGTTCCGGTTGGGCGGGCAGTTCAGGATGAAGGAGGTGTACTTCGGTTCCAGGTCCGCCAGATGGGAGAGGATCGCGTCCTTGCTCATCAGGCTCTCGGTCGGCGTGGCCGGATGCCAGAACCAACCGTTGCTGATCGTCTGCCCCTGCGTGGCGGCGTAGGTGTTTCCGGCGGGCGCGCTGACGCCCAGCGGCTCCTCGAAATAGATCGCGTCACCGAGGAACGGCACTGACAGCGCACCGTGGTCGATCATGACGATGTCCGGCTGGAGCGACTTCACATGCTCGCGGATCCGCTGGTAGGAGACGGCCTGCTGGCCCATCTGCCACGCGTAGCCGTCGGTGATGAAGAGGTCGATAGTGCCGTAGTTGGTCAGCAGTTCGGTGATCTGGCCGAGGATGAAGGTCATGTCGCCGGGCTGGATGGCATCCGTGGTGTCGAGCCCGGACACCTTGTGCCGGCTCTCCCACGCCTCGACGCCGAAGGTGCGGTCCCATATCGAGTAGTAGAGTCCGACCTTCAGTCCCTTGGCCCGGAAGGCGTCGCAGTACGCCTTCACCACGTCCTGCTTGTAGGAGCTGTTGGCGACGTTCTGGGTGCCGAAGGCGCTCGGCCACAGGGCGAAGCCGTCGTGGTGCTTGGTCGTCAGGATGCCGTAGCTCATCTTCGCCGCCGCGGCGGCATCGGCCCACTGGGCGCAGTCCACGGCCGTGGGCGCGAACAGAGCGGGGTTCTGGTTCGGGGCGGCCCATTCCTCGTTGGTGAACGTGCCCATGTTGAAGTGGTTGAACATGCCGAAGCGCATGTTCACCAGCTTCTCCAGATTGGTCTGGGGATCCGCGGCGGCTGCCTCCGGCAACAGGGGCGACAAAGCGGGGACCACGGGCAGCGCTGTCGCGGCCACAGCGGCGCCCGCGGCGCCCAGCAGGGTACGACGGGACAGTCTTCTCTCTGATGACATGGGTGTACTCCCGGTCGGGTGGCTCTGATGTGGGGGGGTGAGGCGGTGAAGGCGGCGGGCAGGCCCGAGAGCACGCCCGCCGCGGCCGTGGGTCATGGCGCTGCGGGACTCACAGGGCGGTGAAGGTCCACTGCAGGTTGGTGCTGCTGCCGTAGGTCCACTGCTTGGTGATCGAGCCCGAGGTGACGTTGCCACCGCCGTCGAGGACCAGGCCGGTGGTGCGGTTGGCGATCGTGTAGCTGTTGCCGCCCCGGGAGGTGATCTTCCACTGCTGGTTGGGGCCGCCGTTCCAGGGCGCCTGCTGGGCCGGGGAGCCATCGGCGGTGTTGCCCCAGCCGTCGGCGACCATGCCGTTGGTGCGGTTGACCAGCTTGTAGTAGCCGCCGCCCACGTCCACCGCCTGCCACTGGAGGTTGTTGCTGGAGTCCCAGCTCCACTGCTTGAGGTTGGATCCGGAGGCGACGTTGCCGCCGCTGTCCAGGGCGAGGCCGTCGGTGACATTGGTGATCCGGAAGTACCTCGACGGGTTGAACTGGACCCTGAGCGAGGTGATCTGGTCGTTGTTGCCGGTGACCCTGAGGTCGGGGTTGTCGGCGGTGAAGGTCCAGGCGGTCCCGGTGAAGTTGTCGCCGGAGTAGCCGATCACCTGGTAGCCGGGGGCGGGACGCAGGCTGGAGATGGTGCGGGTGCCCAGTCCGGCCGCGCTCAGGTCGGCCGCGGTGTAGTCGCCGACGGGCAACGGGGCCGAGCCGCCCGTGTAGTTGACGTCCGTGAAGGCGGCGGCGCCGGCCAGCGGCAGCAAGGTCGGGATGGCGCCGGAGAAGGCCAGCTTCAGGACGTAGGCGCCCGCGCTGTACGGCGCCGAGGACGGCAGGGTGACCGTGAGACCGGAGGAAGTCTGCGTGGGTGCGGGCAGGTCGATGTATGTACCGGCCGTGGAGCCGAGCAGCTTCACCGAGGTCAGCGAGGAGAGGTTGACGCGGTCCGAGCTGAGCGTCTTGATCGTCACCGAGCTGCCGGGCCAGCCCAGGACGGTGGCGTACAGGACGTTGTCCGCCTTGTTGCGGGTGAAGCGGATGTCCTGCGCGGTGCCGGCCGTCGGAGTGGTGAAGGCGCCGCCGCCCATCTTCGTCGGGCCTTCGCCGTACACGGTCCAGGCGCGGGTCGAGTACACCGACTCGCCGAAGCGCTTCAGGTAGTCGCCCATGCCGAGAAGGATGTCCTTCTGCGCCTGGGGGATGGTGCCGTCGGCCATCGGCGCGATGTTCAGCAGCACGTTGCCGTTCTTGCTGACCCGGTCGAGGAACGAGTGCAGCATCTGCTGGCTGCTGTAGTAGCCGATGCCCTGCGTGTAGCACCAGCTGGAGCTGGAGATGCTGTCGTCGGTCAGCCAGTACGGGCTGGTGAGGTCGCCCGGCCCG
Source organism: Streptomyces sp. NPDC005402 (assembly GCF_040606575.1). NCBI lineage: Bacteria > Bacillati > Actinomycetota > Actinomycetes > Kitasatosporales > Streptomycetaceae > Streptomyces > Streptomyces sp. NPDC005402. The sequence goes on along the minus strand of NZ_JBEXFB010000020.1, from coordinate 134,589 downwards.
CCGCGCTCGTAGTCGAAGACCTCGCCCTTGCCGTTGAACCCGTCCTTGTAGGTGGCGACGACCTCACGGCCCCAGGCGTTGGCCTGGTTGTAGTAGTACGACAGGAAGTTCAGGCGCTGCGTCTCGTCGACCGCGTCCAGCTTGAAGTCCTGCCACAGGATGTCCGGTTGCGCGAGGTCGACGACCTCCTTGAGCTTGTCGTACCAGAGCTGGTTCTCCGCGGCCGCACCGAGCTGGCCATAGAGCTTCTTGAGGCTGGGGTCGGTCTGGGCGGGGGCGAACTCGTAGAAGCCGTTGTAGTGGTACGCGTGGTGCATGGCGACCAGCAGCTTGAGGCCCTTGGCCCGGATCGCCGTGGTGAACAGCTGCAGCAGGTTGAGCTTCGGGCCCTTGGCGACCGAGTTCCACTCGTTGACCTGGCTGTTCCACATGGAGAAGCCGTCGTGGTGCTCGGCGACCGGGCCGGCGAACTTCGCACCCGCGTCGACGAACAGCTGCGCCCACTCGTTGGGGTCGAAGTTCCCGCCGGCCGACTTCAGCTTCGGCGCGAACTGCACGAAGTTGCCCGCCAGGTCCTTCGCCCCGTTGATGAAGTTGTGGTACGGCCATGCCGAGGGCTGGCCGTAGGTCGCGATGTGGTGCTGGTTCACGCTGTCGTCGGCGTGATACATGGACCGCGGATACCACTCGTTGCCGAAGGCGGGAACGCTGAAGACGCCCCAGTGGAAGTAGATCCCGAACTTCGCGTCCTGGAACCACTCCGGAGCCGGCGGGTGCTGGTCGACCGAGTTCCAGTCGGGCGTGTAGGTGCTCGGTGCCGCCTGGGCGACGCCGGCGCCGAGGCCACCGCCTGCTATGGCTGCCGCCGCCACACAGGTGGCGGCGGACAGGAACTGGCGTCTGTTGAGCGAACGCGACATGAGGACATCCCTGAGGTAGGGGGACGGGGGGAGACGCGGGACGCCGACGGTTCTGGAGCGTCGGAGGTTACGCATGAAGTTCGACCATGTGACGCACTGATGTCAACGGGTGTGCAGGGATGAAAGCCCATATCACGCTTGGCTTTTGTCCATATATAGCCGCTATCGGCACATTGCAGTAACGGCAAACATGGAATGTCTAGGGACCCGACACAGGTGCGCCACCACACGGACAATCCACTGGCAAGCCGTCCGCGCATCACGAGAGCGCATCATTGATGGGATGGATCTATGGCAGAGGAAGGTCATCTCCAGCAGTTTTGCCGCACCCACTAGACAACCTCACTTCTCCCACTCTATAAACATCCCATCTCTCCGCCGACGACACACAGCCGTCGCATCGGCGTAACAACCCCCGCTCCGGGACCAGCGCGAGGAAGTACCCATGAGACTCAGAACCGCACTCGGCTCCACCGCCTCCGTCGTCTGCGCACTGACGCTGCTCAGCGCCTGCAGCAGCGGCTCCGGCACCACCGCATCGTCGAGCGGCAAGCCGCTCGTGGGCGTCGACTACCCGCGGTCCGACACCGACTTCTGGAACTCGTACATCAAGTACACGCCCCAGTCGGCCAAGGAGCTGGGGCTGGACCTGAAGACCACGAACTCCCAGAACGACGTCGCCAAGCTCACCGCCAACGCACAGACGTTCATCAGCCAGGGCGTCAAGGGCATCGCGATGGCCCCGCAGGACACCGCCGCCATCGCGCCGACGCTGGCGCAGCTGGACGCCAAGAAGATCCCGGTCGTCACCGTCGACACCCGGCCCGACAGCGGCAAGGTGTTCATGGTGGTGCGGGCCGACAACCGCGCCTACGGCGAGAAGGCCTGCCAGTACCTCGGCACCAAGCTCGGCGGCAAGGGCAAGGTCGTGATGCTGGAGGGCGGTCTCGACTCCATCAACGGCCGTGACCGCACCGAGGCGTTCAACGGCTGCATGAAGAAGAACTACCCCGGCATCAAGGTGTTCGGCGAGGCCACCAACTGGGACGGAGCGGTCGCCGCACAGAAGCTCCAGACCGACCTGACCGCCAACCCGGACATCAAGGGCGTCTACATGCAGTCCAGCTTCGCCCTGGCCGGCACGCTCCAAGTCCTCAAGCAGAAGGGCCTGTTGGTCGATCCGAAGGACAAGAAGCATGTCTTCGTCGTGTCCAACGACGGCATCCCCGAGGAGCTCAAGGACATCGCCGCAGGCCACATCGACGCCACCGTCTCCCAGCCCGCGGACCTGTACGCCAAGTACGCCCTGTACTACCTCAAGGCCGCGATCGACGGGAAGACGTTCAAGCCCGGCAAGACCGACCACGACAGCACCATCATCCAGGTGCGCGACGGCCTGCTGGAGGACCAGCTCTCCGCTCCCCTGGTCACCGTCGACGGCGGCACCTACGGCGGCGTGCCCAGCGTCAAGAGCGACGACACCTCCCTGTGGGGCAACAACCTCGGCTGACCGACCCTCTCAGGCATCCAACGGCTCACCACTACAAGGCGGTTGAAATGAGCGACGGGGAGCGAGCAGTCACCCCCGCGCCCGCCCCGGCGGACGACGGACGGGCCCCCGCAACCCCGCCCGTCGTCGAGGCGACGGGCATAGTCAAACGATTCGGTCCGACAGTTGCCCTGAACGGCGCCCGGATCACCATCCGGCCGGGCGAGACCCACGCACTCGTCGGCCGCAACGGAGCCGGCAAGTCGACCCTGGTCTCCGTCCTGACGGGCCTGCACGCCCCCGACGAGGGAACGGTCACCTTCGGCGGCGGCCCCGCCCCCCGGCTCAGCGACCGCGACGCCTGGCGTCGGCGCGTGGCCTGCGTCTACCAGAAGTCGACGATCATCCCCACGCTGACCGTCGCCGAGAACCTCTTCCTGAACCGTCACCACCATGGCCCCAACCGGCTGATCAGCTGGACCGGCGTACGCCGCCGGGCCCAGGAGCTGCTTTCGACCTGGTCGGTGGACGTCGACCCGCAGTCCCCGGCCGCCGAACTCAGCGTCGAGCAGCGGCAGTTCGTCGAGATCGCCCGGGCGCTGTCCTTCGGGGCCCGGTTCATCATCCTCGACGAGCCCACCGCACAGCTCGACGCGGCGGCGATCAACCGGCTCTTCGACCGCATCCGCGACCTGCAACGCCAGGGCGTGACCTTCCTGTTCATCAGTCACCACCTCCAGGAGGTCTACGAGATCTGCGACATGGTGACGGTCTTCCGCGACGCCCGGCACATCGTCACCGCCCCCGTCGCGGACCTCCCCCGCACCGAGCTGGTCGCCGCCATGACCGGCGAGGCGGCCGCCGACCGGCAGCAGGTGCGCTCGAGCACCCTCGACCCCGCCGCGGCCCCCGCGCTGTCCGTGCGGGATCTGGGCAGGGACGGCACGTACGAAGACGTCACCTTCCAGGTGGGCGCCGGCGAGGTCGTCGGCCTCGCCGGTGCCGCCGCCAGCGGACGCACCGAGGTCGCCGAGACCGTCGTAGGGCTGTGGGCGGCCGCCACCGGCGAGGTGGAGATCGCGGGGCGGCGGCCCCGGCCGGGCAGCGTGCCCGCCGCGCTCGCCACCGGCGCCGGGTTCGTCCCCCAGGACCGGCACCACCAGGGCTTCGTGCCCGACATGTCGATCGCCGACAACGCCACCCTGTCCGTGCCCCACCGGCTCGGCAGGAACGGCCTTCTCAGCCGTGACCGACGCGACCGGCTCGCCGACAACATGATCGAGAAGCTGGCGATCAAGACGCCGGGCCCCGATCTGCCCGTCTCCTCCCTGTCCGGAGGCAACCAGCAGAAGGTCGTCATGGCCCGCGCCCTGGCCGACGACCCGCGGCTGCTGGTCCTGATCAACCCGACCGCGGGCGTGGACGTGCGCTCCAAGGAATTCCTCCTCGGCAAGGTCGAGGAGACCGCCCGGACCGGCACCGGAGTGCTCATCGCCTCCGACGAACTCGACGACCTGCGGATGTGCGACCGGATCCTGGTGATGTTCCAGGGCCGGGTCACGACAGAGATAGCCCGCGGCTGGCACGACCACGAACTCGTGGCCGCGATGGAAGGAGTGGACCTCAATGCCTGAAACCGTCCTCGCGGACACAGCCGCCAAGGCCGCGGAACCGAAGCAGAGGCGCACCGCGCTGCTCGGCGGCCGGATCCCCCTGGCCCGGCTGCGCGACCTCGCCCTCGTCCCCGCGATCGTCGTCATCGCGATCGTCGGCCAGATCGTCAACCCGGTCTTCCTGCAGACGGACAACCTCATCAACGTCCTGCAGACGATGTCCGAGATGGCCCTGCTGGTCCTCGCCCAGACGATGATCCTGATCGTCAAGAAGATGGACCTGTCGCTGGAGTCCACCATGGGCCTTGCGCCCGGTGTCGCGGCCTGGCTGGTCGTGCCGGCCGGCGCCGGACACGGACTCGGCCTGCTCTCCGGTGCCTGGGCGATCCCCGTCACCCTGGCCGTGGGCGTGCTGGTCGGTGTGATCAACTCACTGCTGATCATCCGCTTCGGCCTCAACGGCTTCATCGTCACCCTCGGCATGCTGATCGTGCTGCGCGGCATCCTCACCGGCATCTCCGGCGGCCAGACGTTCTTCCAGCTGCCGCAGTCGATGCTCTACCCCGGCACCGCGCAGTGGCTCGGGATGCCCGCCTCCATCTGGATCTGCCTGGCCCTGTTCGCCGTCGCCATCGTGGTCCTCGGCTGGACCAGCTTCGGCCGCTCGCTGTACGCCATCGGCGGCAACGTCGACGCGGCGAAGGCGGCCGGCATCCGCACCGACCGGGTGCTGTGGATCGTCATCGTCACCGGCAGCGTGCTCGCCGCAGTCGCCGGACTGCTGCTCTCGGGACGGCTGGCCTCCGTCGCCTCCGCGCAGGGCAACGGCTACATCTTCACCGTGTTCGCCGCCGCCGTCATCGGCGGGATCAGCCTCAACGGCGGCAAGGGCACCATGTTCGGCGCGTTCTGCGGCATCCTGCTGCTCTTCATGATCCAGAACGTGCTCACGCTCGGCGGCGTCCCCGCCCAGTGGATCGGCGCCCTCAACGGCCTGATCATCCTGGTCGCCCTCGCCATCTCCCGCATCACCGGCGGCAAGGTCCAGGACTGACGCGGGCGGCCGTCGCCGGCCGCCCGTCCCGCGCCGCGTTCACCGCTCATCGCAGGGGACCCGATTCCCCCTTGCCCTCACAGGAGTTGCCGCCATGTCCTCCACCCTGCCCGCATCCGCCCGCATCACCGCCCTGGACGTCCTGGACGTGCGGTTCCCCACCTCCGAACACCTCGACGGCTCGGACGCCATGAACCCGGAGCCCGACTACTCCGCCGCCTACGTCGTCCTGCGCACCGACGCCGGCGACGGACTGGAGGGCCATGCCCTCGCCTTCACCACCGGCCGCGGCAACGATGTCCAGGCCGCCGCCATCGCGGCCCTCGCCCCGCACGTGGTGGGCCTGTCCGTCGAGGCGGTCTGCGCCGACCTCGGAGCCTTCTCCCGCTCCCTCGTGCACGACCCCCAACTGCGCTGGCTGGGCCCGGAGAAGGGCGCCATCCACATGGCCACCGGCGCCGTCGTCAACGCCGCCTGGGACCTGGCCGCCAAGCGCGCGGGCAAGCCCGTGTGGCGCTTCCTCGGCGAGATGTCGCCCGAGGACCTGGTCGCACAGGTCGACTTCCGCTGGCTCAGCGACGCCCTCACCCCCGAGGAGGCGCTGGAGATCCTGCGCCGTGCCGAACCCGACCGCCAGGAGCGCGTCGCCCGTCTGCTGGAGCGCGGCTACCCCGCCTACACCACCACCCCCGGCTGGCTCGGCTACTCCGACGAGAAGCTGGCCCGGCTGGCCCGCGAGGCCGTCGCCGACGGCTTCACCCAGATCAAGCTGAAGGTCGGCGCGGACCTGGAGGACGACGTACGGCGCATGCGCACCGCCCGCGAGACGGTCGGCCCGGCCATCCGCATCGCCGTGGACGCCAACCAGAGATGGGACGTCCAGCCCGCCATCGACTGGATGCGCGCCCTCGCCCCCTACGACCCGTATTGGATCGAGGAGCCCACCTCGCCCGACGACATCCTCGGCCACGCCGCGGTCCGCAAGGCCGTCAGCCCGATCAAGGTCGCGACCGGCGAGCACATCGCCAACCGGGTCGTCTTCAAGCAACTGCTGCAGGCCGGTGCGGTGGACATCGTGCAGATCGACTCCGCCCGGGTCGGCGGCGTCAACGAGAACATCGCGATCCTGCTGCTCGCCGCGAAGTTCGGCGTGCCGGTCTGCCCGCACGCCGGCGGCGTGGGCCTGTGCGAGATGGTGCAGCACCTGTCGATGTTCGACTACGTCGCCGTCTCCGGCACCACCGAGGACCGCGTCATCGAGTACGTCGACCATCTGCACGAGCACTTCGTCGACCCGGTCCGCATCGCCGACGGCCACTACCTAGCGCCTGCCCTGCCGGGGCTCAGCGCGCAGATGCACCCCGAGTCCCTCAAGGAGTACACCTACCCCGACGGCCCCGTGTGGACGGCCCGTGTCTGACGCCCAGGTCCTCGTCGACGCCCACCACCACGTGTGGGACCTGGACATCCGGCCGCAGTCCTGGCTCGACGAGCCCGGACACGAGCCCCTGCGCCGCAGCTTCGGCACCGACGACCTACGCACGGCCGCGACCACGCCGATCGCGGGACGGCGGCTGGAGTGCACGGTGCTCGTCCAGTGCGTGGCATCGGTCGAGGAGACCCGCGAGTTCCTCGCCCTCGCCGACGGCGACCCGCTCCTCGGCGCGGTCGTCGGCTGGGCGGACCTCACGTCCCCGGCGATCGGCGACACCCTCGACGCGCTGCGCGCCGGGCCCGGCGGCACGTACCTGCGGGCCGTACGTCACCTCGTCCAGGGCGAGTCCGACGCCACCTGGCTCCAACTGCCTTCGGTGGAGCGGGGACTGCGGGCGGTGGCCGAACGGGGCCTCGGGTACGACCTGCTGATCCGCGACCACCAGTTCCCCCAGGCGATCCGCCTGGCCGAACGCCTCCCCGGCCTTCCCCTGGTCCTCGACCACGCCGGCAAACCACCCATCGCCCGAGGTGACCTCGGCGACTGGGAGCGGGGCGTGCGACGGCTGGCCGCGCACCCCCACGTGCGGTGCAAGGTGTCGGGACTGATCACCGAGGCCGACCACCAGAAGTGGACCGTCGACGACATCCGGCCGGTGTGGGAGGTCCTGCTGACCTCGTTCGGCCCGGACCGGCTGATGTTCGGCTCGGACTGGCCGGTCTGCGTCCTGGCCGGCGGCTGGAACCGCTGGGCCGCCACCGTCGAGGAACTCCTCGCCGACTGCTCCGCCGCCGAGACCGAGGCGATCCTCGCCGGCACCGCCACCACGTTCTACGGCCTCGACCCCGCTCGAAGGAAGGAGCGCACCGCATGCTGCTGACCGAACTCCTGCACCCGGGCATCCTCGAAGCCCTGGCGGGCGCCGGGCACGGCGCCCGGGTCCTGCTCGCCGACGGCCACTATCCGGCGAGCACCGCCACCGGCCCGCGCGCCAGGACCATCCACCTCAACCTGGCGCCGGGGCTGCTGGACGTCACCACCGTGCTCGACGTCCTGCTGCGGGCTCTGCCCGTCGAGTCGGCGCACGTGATGGTGCCGCCCGAGGGCGAGCCGGAGCCGCCGGCCATCGCCGAGTACCGCTCGATGCTGGCGCCCGTCCCCGTCGAGACGCTCGACCGCTTCGAGTTCTACGACGCGGCCCGCTCGCCCGACCTCGCCATCGTCGTCGTCACCGCCGACATCCGCACCTACGCCAACCTGCTGCTCACGATCGGCGTTCGCGCTGAAGGGACCCTGAGAACACGATGACACTCGCCGTCCGCTACCTCGCCGCCCGCACCCTGGACACCGCGCCCGCCGAAAACCCGCCCCCCGGCCCCGGCCAGGTGGAGATCGCCCCTGCCTACGTCGGTATCTGCGGCACCGATCTGCACATCTTCCACGGCGACATGGACGCCCGGGTCGCCGCGCCCGCCGTCCTCGGCCACGAGATGTCGGGCCGGATCGTGCGGGTGGGCGCGGGTGTGGAGGACTGGTCGCCCGGTGACGCGGTCACCGTGATGCCGCTGCGCTGGGACGACACCTGCCCGGCCTGCCGTGCCGGCCACCAGCACATCTGCCAGCACCTCGACTTCATCGGCATCGACTCCCCCGGTGCGATGCAGCAGCGCTGGACTGTGCCCGCCACGACCCTCGTTCGGCTGCCCGGCTCCCTCCCGCTCGACCACGCGGCCCTTGTGGAGCCCACCGCGGTCGCGGTGCACGACGTCGGCCGGGCCCAGGTCCGCGCGGGCGAGAAGGCCGTCGTGGTCGGCGGCGGTCCCGTCGGCGTCCTCATCGCCCTGGTCGCCCGCGCCGCCGGAGCCGAGGTCCGGGTCGTGGAGCTGAGCTCTCACCGTCGGCGGCTCGCCGAGAAGTTGGGGCTGACGACCTGGGACCCGGCCGCCGACGACCTGCCCGAACTGGTCCGTGAGTGGACCGGCGACGCCGGTGCGGACGTGGCCTTCGAGGTCTCCGGCGCACAAGGCGGGGTGGACACGGCGGTCGACGTGCTGGGGGTGCGGGGGCGGCTGTGCCTCGTGGCCATCCACCCCCGGCCCCGCGAGGTGAACCTGCACCGCTTCTTCTGGCGCGAACTCACCCTGGTGGGCGCCCGGTTGTACGACCGCACCGACTTCGAGAAGGCGGTGACCCTGGTGGCCGACGGCACCGTTCCGGCCGAGCAGCTGATCAGCAAGGTCGTCCCCATGGCACAGGCGCCCGACGCGTTCGAGGCCCTGGAGGGCGGCGGCGACGTGATGAAGATCCTCCTGGACTGCACCGACGACTCCCAGGGAGCCGCCCAGTGAACGCCTTCGACCTGACCGGCAGGCTCGCCGTCGTCACCGGGGCCCGGCGCGGCATCGGCCGGGCCATGGCCCGCGCCCTCGCCGAGGCCGGCGCGGACGTCATCGGTGTCAGCGCCCAGCTGGAGGACACCGACAGCGACGTGGAGAAGGACGTCCTGGCCGCGGGCCGCACCTTCGAGGCGATCCGCACCGACTTCGCCGACCCCGAAGCCGTCCGCGCCCTGGGCGCCGACCTGGCGGGACGGGAGCGCCCGGTGGACATCCTGGTCAACAACGCGGGCACCATCCGCCGCGCCCCGGCCGCTGAACACACGGACGAGGACTGGGAGTTGGTGCTCCAGGTCAACCTCAACGCGCAGTTCGCCCTGTCCCGCGCGGTGGGCGCGTCGATGGTGGCCCGCGGCCACGGAAAGATCGTCTTCACGGCGTCGCTGCTCAGCTTCCAGGGCGGTATCACCGTCCCCGGCTACACCGCCGCCAAGCACGGTATCGCCGGACTGACCAAGGCCCTGGCCAACGAGTGGGCCCCGCACGGCGTGAACGTCAACGCCATCGCCCCCGGCTACATCGCCACCGACAACACCCAGGCCCTCCAGGACGACCCGGTACGCAGCAAGGCGATCCTGGACCGCATCCCGGCCGCCCGCTGGGGCAGCGCCGATGACCTCGCGGGCGCCACCGTGTTCCTCGCCTCGGACGCCGCCGCCTACGTCCACGGCGTCGTCCTGCCCGTCGACGGCGGATGGCTCGGCCGATGAGCGACACCGACCTGGCCGCCGTGCTGGACGGCGCCCGCGTGCTGCCAGTGCTGACCGTGCCCGCCGCCGCGATGGCCGGCCCGCTGGCCGACGCGCTCGCGGCGGGCGGCGTCCAGTGCGCCGAGGTCACCTTCCGCACCCCCGACGCCGAGCAGGTGCTCAAGACGATGGCCGCCCACGGAGGGCTGACCGTCGGCGCCGGTACGGTCCTCACGCCCGACCAGGTGGACCGTGCCGTGGCGGCGGGAGCCCGCTTCGTCGTCTCGCCGGGCTTCGACGAGGACGTCGTCGCCAAGTGCCGTGAGCTGGGCGTGCCCGTGGTGCCCGGCATCGCCTCCGCGACCGAACTGATGCGCGCCCTGCGGTCCGGCCTCGACACCGTCAAGCTCTTCCCCGCCGAACCCCTCGGCGGCATCCCGATGCTGCGCGCCCTCGCCGCTCCCTTCCCCCAGGCACGGTTCGTGCCGACGGGCGGCATCGACGCTCCGCGCCTGCCCGACTACCTTGCCGTCCCGGCGGTCCTCGCCGTCGGCGGCAGCTGGATGGCCACCCCCGCCCATCTGGAGCGCGGCGAGTACGGCGAGATCCGCCGGTTGACCGCCGAGGCCGTGCACGGGAGCGCGACGTGAGCGACGTGGTGGCCCTCGGCGAGGTGATGCTCCGCTTCGACCCGGGCGAGGGCAGGCTGCGCACCGCCCGCACCTTCCAGGTCTGGGAAGGCGGCGGTGAGTACAACGTCGTCCGCGGACTGCGGCGCTGCTTCGGCCTGCGTACGGCCGTCGTGACCGCCCTCGCCGACAACCAGGTGGGGCGGCTGGTCGAGGACCTGATCCTCCAGGGCGGCGTCGACACCTCCCTCATCCGCTGGGTGCCCGACGACGGCATCGGCCGCACCGCACGCAACGGCCTCAACTTCGTCGAGCGCGGCTACGGCATCCGGGGCGCGGTGGGCGTCAGCGACCGCGCGAACACCGCCGTCTCGCAGCTGCGCAAGGGGGACGTCGACTGGGACGCGGTCTTCTCCGCGGGGCCGCGCTGGTTCCACACCGGCGGCGTCTTCGCCGGTCTGTCGGACACCACCGTGGACGTCGCGGACGAGGCCATGGCGGCCGCTCGACGGCACGGTGTCAGGGTCTCCTACGACCCCAACTACCGCCCCAGTCTCTGGGCCGGCAGGGGCGGCGCCCACGCCGCCCGCGAAGTCGACCTGCGGCTCGCCCGCCACGCCGACGTCATGGTGGGCGCCCTGGGCCTGGCAGGACCGTACCCGGGCGCGGTACGCGTCGCGGCGGACGAGGTGCCCGACGCCCTCGTCGAAGTCGCCGCGCTCCTGCCCCAGGCCGGGGTGCTCGCGACCACCCTGCGGGACGTGCCCTCGGCCGGCGTCAACGACTGGTCCTCGGCCGCCTGGTCGCCCCGTACCGGCTTCGTCCGCGGCCCGGAACTGCCCGGCCTGCACGTCCTGGACCGCATCGGCTCGGGCGACGGCTTCGCGGCCGGCCTGATCTACGCCCTGCTGACCCCCGGCGGTGACGAGGACGGACCGGCGGGCCGTGCCGCGCCCGTGGCCGACCTCGACACCGCCGGACTGAGCCGAGCCCTGGCCTACGGCACCGCGCACGGCGCCCTCACCATGACCACCCCCGGCGATGTGTCCATGGCCTCGCTCGCCGAGGTCGAGGCACTCATGGCAGGCGGCTCCGCCGCCGTCAGAAGGTGACGGGCCCATGGGCCCTCACGCCGTCGCCGCTTCCCAAGGAGCACAGTTGACACCGCACAGCATCGGGCGCCGGAAGGTCGCGAGCACCCCGGTCGAGCTCACCGGACTCGGCTTCGGGGCCTCCGTCATCGGCAACCTCTACAGAGTCACCCCGGCCCACGACGCGCAGGCCGCAATCGAGGCGGCCTGGGAAGCGGGCATCCGGTACTTCGACACCGCCCCGCACTACGGGCTCGGTCTCTCCGAGCGCCGCCTGGGGGCGGCGCTGGCGGGCCGGCCACGTGACGCGTACGCCGTCTCCTCCAAGGTCGGCCGCCTGCTCGTGCCCAACGAGCACCCGCGCGGCACCGACACCGAGGGCTTCGTGGTGCGCGACGACCTGCGCCGGCAGTGGGACTTCAGCCGGGACGGAGTGCTCCGCTCCATCGAGGACACGCTGGAGCGCACCGGCCTGGACCGCCTGGACGTCGTCTACCTGCACGATCCCGACGACCACTGGAGGCAGGCGGCCGAGGAGGCCATGCCGGCCCTGGCCGAGCTCCGGGACCAGGGAGTGATCGGCGCGATCGGCGCCGGAATGAACCAGTCGGCCATGCTCGCCCGCTTCCTGCGCGAGACCGCGGCCGACGTGGTGATGCTGGCCGGCCGGTACACCCTCCTCGACCAGTCGGCACTGGACGACGTCCTGCCCGCCGCCGAGGAACTCGGCAAGAGCGTGGTGGCCGTCGGCGTGTTCAACTCGGGGCTGCTCTCCCGCGACCACCCCACCGAGGGCATGAAGTACGACTACCAGGAGGCCCCGCCGGAGCTGCTCGACCGCGCTCGGGCGATCGCCGACGTCTGCGCGGCCCACGGCACGACCCTGCCCGCCACCGCGATCGCCTTCCCCTACACCCACCGCAGTATCATCAACGTCACCCTCGGCATGCGAAATCCGCAGCAGGTCGTACGGAACGTGGAACTCCACCGCCGGTACGTCCCCGACGGGCTCTGGGACGATCTCCGCGCCCGGGGACTCATCAGGTCGGACGTGCCCGCGGCGCACGGGCCCGGAAGGAGCGCGCGGTGTCTCTGACGGACAAGGCCATAGTGCAGATCCGGGAGCTGATCCGCAGCGGAGCGCTGCCGCCGGGCTCGAAGCTCCCACCGGAACCGGAGCTGGCCGCTCAGCTGGGCCTCTCCCGCAACCTCGCCCGGGAGGCCGTGAAGGCGTTGGCCGTCGCCCGGGTCCTGGAGGTCCGGCGGGGCGACGGCACCTACGTGACCAGCCTGCAGCCGAGCCTGCTCCTGGAGGGGCTCGGCGGTGCGGTGGAACTGCTGCAGGGCGATACCGCCGCGCTGCAGGACCTCATCGAGGTACGGCGGCTCCTGGAACCGGTCGCCACCGCACTGGCCGCCACCCGGATCTCCGACGGGCAGCTGGCCGAGGTCGAACAGCACCTGAACGCCATGCGCGATGCCCAGGACGACGTGGAACGGCTCAACGCTCACGACGCCGCGTTCCACCGCGCCGTCATCTCGGCCACCGGCAACGAAACGCTCCTCACGCTCCTGGAGAGCATCTCCGGGCGCACCCTGCGCGCCCGCATCTGGCGCGGCCTGGTCGACACCCAGGCCTCCGGCCGGACCCTCGCCGAACACGAGGCGATCTTCCGGGCCCTGTCCGTCCGCGACGCCTCCCTCAGCCAAGCCGCCGCACTGCTGCACGTCAGCAACACCGAGCTGTGGCTCAAGGACCACCTGCGTTCGGGAGAAGCCCTCCCGTGGGGCGTGTTCACAGGGCTCTGACCAGCCCTTCCCGAGACGCTCTTCCGTCTGGCAGAAGCCGCCTTGCGGAGCCACCGCCGGCGTCAGGAACCTGTTCCCAACCACGGCACGCGGGGCGACGAAGCCCCGCCGACAGGGACGGGAACCCCATGCCTCACACGACCGCCTTCGCCAGGAACCAGTGGTACGTCGCCGCCTACAGCCATGAGGTGGGGCGCGAGGAGTTGCTCGGCCGGACGATCCTCGGTGAGCCGCTCGTCTTCTACCGCACCGAGGAGGACGGGACGCCCGTCGCGCTCGCCGACCGGTGCGTGCACCGCCGGTTCCCGCTGCACGAGAAGCCGAGCCGGCTCGACGGCGACCGGCTCGTGTGCGGCTACCACGGGTTCACGTACGACACGACGGGCACCTGTGTGTACGTGCCGGGCCAGAAGCGCGTACCGCGCACCGCGCGTGTCGCCTCCTACCCCGTCGCCGAGCTGGACTCCCTGATCTGGGTGTGGATCGGCGACCCGGCGCTCGCCGACGCCGACACCATCCCGCGGGCCAGGCACCTCGACTCCCCCGGCTGGGTCACCGTCCGCGGCATGGAGCCGATCGACGCGGACTACGGCCTGCTGGTCGACAACCTCCTCGACCTCTCCCACGAGACCTATCTGCACGGCGGCTACATCGGCACCCCCGAGGTCGCCGAGACGCCGATCACCACGGAGGTCGACGAGGGCGCCGGCATCGTACGGGTGAGCCGGCACATGGACGACGCCGAATGCCCGCCGTTCTACGCCAAGTCCACCGGCATCGAGGGGCGGATCACGCGCTGGCAGGACATCGAGTACCACGCCCCCTGCCTGTATCTGCTGCACAGCCGTATCGCCCCGGTCGGTGTGCTGCCCGAGGCCGACGGCAGCGACCCGAACGGCTTCCACACCGAGATCACGTACGCCATCACGCCGTCGAGCGACGGTCACGTGTACGACTTCTGGATGGTCTCGCGCGACTGGGCGACCGAGGACGCGGAGGTCACCGAGTTCCTGCGGGGCAACAACCACACCGTCGTCATGCAGGACGTCGACGCGCTCAACCTGCTCCAGCGGACGCTCGGCACCGAGCGCTCCGGTTACCAGGAGCTGAGCATCAACATCGACACCGGCGGTCTCGCCGCCCGCCGTATCCTCGCCCGCCTGGTCGAGGAGGGCGACAAGCCCGTGGAGAAGGTCCTGTGAGTGCCGGAGCCACGGGGGAGATCTACCGCATCGACTGGCTGCCGGGCACCGACGTCCTGCACGGCACCTGTCACTGCGGCCGCGAGCACACCTCGCAGGACCCGATCGAGATGTGGGAGTGGATGCTCGCGCACCCGAACGGGCACTCCCCACAACAAGACGAGCCGCAAGGAAACAGTTCATGAGTGACGCGTACGAAGCCGAACTCGTCGTCGACCGCAGGGACTCGGCGGCCGACGGCGTGCTCGCCCTCACCCTGCGCCACCCGCTGGGCGAACAGCTCCCGCAGTGGGAGCCCGGCGCCCACATCGACGTGCTGCTCGGCCCCGGCCTGGAGCGCCAGTACTCCCTGTGCGGCGACCCCGCCGACCGCACTGCCTGGCGGATCGCCGTACTGCGTGAGCCGGCCGGTCGCGGTGGATCCGCCCATGTGCACGAGCAGTTGGAGCAGGGCGGCAAGGTCCGGGTGCGCGGTCCGCGCAACCACTTCGCCCTGCGGCCCGCGCCCCGCTACCGCTTCATCGCGGGCGGCATCGGCATCACCCCGATCCTCCCGATGCTCGCGGCGGCGGAGGCCGAGGGCGCGGAGTGGACGCTGCTGTACGGCGGGCGCACCCGCGAATCCATGGCGTTCACCGAGGAGTTGAGCCGTTACGGCGATCGCGTCACCGTCGCCCCGCAGGACGAGACCGGTCTCCTGGACCTCGCCTCGGTGCTGGACGGCGTTCCCGAGGGCACCCTGGTCTACTGCTGTGGACCCGGCCCGCTGCTCGACGCGGTGGAGGCACGCTGCCCGGCCGGGCTGCTGCACGTGGAGCGGTTCACGCCGAAGGAGCAACCGGTCGGCGAGAACACGGAGTTCGAGGTCGAGCTGGCGCAGACCGGCACGACGGTCACCGTCCCTCCGGACGTCTCCGTGCTCGACGCCGTCCGCGCCTCCGGTGTCGAGGTGCTCTTCTCCTGCACCGA
Source organism: Streptomyces sp. NPDC005402 (assembly GCF_040606575.1). Lineage (NCBI taxonomy): Bacteria > Bacillati > Actinomycetota > Actinomycetes > Kitasatosporales > Streptomycetaceae > Streptomyces > Streptomyces sp. NPDC005402. Next base: position 119,293 of record NZ_JBEXFB010000020.1, on the reverse strand, counting down.
GGGCACCTGCGGCACCTGCGAGACCGACGTCCTCGACGGCACCCCTGACCACCGGGACTCGGTGCTCACGGACGAGGAGCGGGAGGCCGGGGAGACGATGATGATCTGTGTGTCCCGGTGCCGGGGGAAGAAGCTGGTGCTGGACCTGTAGCCATCCGCAGGTCGGCCTCGATGCCGGCCACGGTCTCCAGCAGCGCCGGCAGCAGATCGCGCCGTACCGCGGCGAGCGTCGTACGCCCCGCCTGCACCGGGATGTTGACCGACGCCACCACCTCGCCGCCCCGGTCCCGCACCGGGGCGGCGATCGAGCGCAAGCCCTCCTCCAGTTCCTGGTCGACGACGGCGTACCCCTGCCGCCGCACCCGGTCGAGTTCCGCACGCAGCAGGTCGACCGAGACGATCGTGCGGGCGGTGAGCGGGGTCAACTCGGCGCGGGCGAGGCGGACTTCGATGTCCTCCTGCGGCAGATGCGCGAGGATCACCCGTCCGACCGACGTGACATGGGCGGGGAAGCGGGTGCCGACCGTGATCGCCGCGGTCATGATGCGGCGGGCGGGCACCCGGGCGACGTAGACGATGTCGTCGCCGTCGAGCACGCACAGGGACGACGACTCCCTGGTGTTCTCGACGAGTTGCTCCAGATGTGGTTGGGCGAGCTGGGCCAGGGAGAAGCTCGACAGATAGGAGTAACCGAGTTCGAGGACGCGCGGGGTCAGCCGGTAGGCGCGGCCGTCGGCGCGGACGTAACCGAGGTCGGCCAGGGTCAGCAGGAAGCGGCGGGCCGCGGCGCGGGTCAGTCCGCAGCCGCGGGCCACTTCGCTGAGGGTCAGTTCCGGGTGGTCGGCGTCGAAGGCGCGGATGACGGCGAGGCCGCGCTCCAGGGAGCGGACGAAGTGGGGGGCGCGGTCTGCGTCGGTCATCGTCGCCTCCGTGAGCAACTGTCAACAATATTGTCAGCCAAAGGCATTGACCCAGCCCCCGCTAGCCCCATACCTTTCGCGCTGAGCACCACTGTGCGGTCTGCGCACAGCCTGTCGAAAGCACAGCCTGTCGGAACAACGAAGTCTGCACAGGAGGAGCCATGCGTCGTCTGCTCGTCGCCCTCGCGGCCGGAGCATTACTGGTCACCGCCTCGGCCTGTGGTTCGTCCGGCGACTCGGGGGCCGCGGACTCGGGATCGTCGTCCGGCGGCACCACCACCGTCAAGCTCGGCCTCATACCGATCGTCGACGTCGCGCCGATCTATCTGGGCCAGAAGAAGGGCTTCTACAGCAAGCACGGCCTCAAGCTCGACATATCGACCGCCTCCGGCGGTGCGGCGATCGTGCCCGGAGTCGCCAGCGGGCAGTTCCAGTTCGGTTTCTCCAACGTCACCTCCCTGCTGATCGCCCAGTCGTCCGGCGTGCCGGTCAAGGCGGTGTCCAACGGCATCGCCTCAACCGGCGTGGAGGGCAAGGACTTTGCGGCCATCGCGGTGAAGAAGGGCAGCCCGGTCAAGTCCGCGAAGGACCTGGAGGGCAAGAAGGTCGCCATCAACACCCTGAAGAACATCAACGAGTCCGCGGTGCGCGAGTCGGTCCGGAGGGACGGCGGGGATCCGGACAAGGTGAAGTTCGTGGAGCTGGCCTTCGACCAGATGCCGGCCGCTCTGGACGGCGGCCAGGTCGACGCGGCCTGCGCGGTCGAGCCCGCGCTCGCCACCATCAAGGGCCAGGGCGGCCAGGTGATCGCCTCCCCGATGGTGGACGTGGCCGCGAACACCACGGTCGCCATGTACTTCACCTCGACGCGGTACCAGCAGCAGAACGCCGACGTGGTGAAGAAGTTCCAGGAGGCCACCGCCGAGTCCCTCGCCTACGCCGACGCCCACCCGGACGAGGCGCGCGGGATCATCACGACGTACACCAAGATCCCGGCATCGGTGCTGGCGCGGGTGACCCTGCCGAAGTGGCCGGCCGAGCCGAACAAGGAGTCCATCGAGGCGCTCGCCAAACTGGGCGAGGAGGACGGGTTCTTCAAGAAGACCCCCGACGTCGACGCGCTGCTTCCGTGAGGTTCCAGAACGCGGCGCTGGGCGCCGCCGGGCTCGCGGCCTTCCTCGCCCTGGGCGAGGCCGTGCCGCGGCTCGGTCTGGTCAAGGAGGAGTACTTCCCGCCGACCAGCCGGATCGCGCGCGCCCTCGCGGACGAGCTCTCCGACGGCACCTTCTGGACGGCGCTCGGCGACACCCTCACCGGCTGGGCCCTGGGCCTGGCCATCGCCGCCTCGGCGGGGATCGTCATCGGCGTGATCGTCTCGGTCGTGCCGTATCTGCGCGAGGCGACGGCCTCGACGATCGAGTTCCTGCGCCCGATCCCCTCGGTCGCCCTCATCCCGCTGGCGGTGCTGTTGTACGGCAGCGAACTGCGCTCGGTGCTGTTGCTCGTCGTGTACGCCAGCTTCTGGCAGGTCCTCATCCAGACGCTCTACGGCGTCCAGGACGTCGACCCCGTCGCCGACGAGACGGCACGGTCGTACGGCCTCGGCACCTGGGCGCGCATCCGGCACGTGCTGTGGCCGACCGCGCTGCCGTATGTGATGACCGGCGTGCGACTGGCCGCGGCAGTGGCGCTGATCCTCGCCATCACCGGTGAACTCGTCATCGGCGCACCGGGGTTGGGCGCCAGGATCGCGGTCGCGCAGAACTCGCAGGCGGTGCCGGAGATCTACGCGCTGATCGTGGTGACCGGCCTTCTGGGGCTGCTCATCAACGTCGGCGCGCGTACCGTGGAGCGACGGGCGCTGGCCTGGCACCAGTCGGTGCGCGGGGAGGTGGCGGTGTGAAGCGGCTCGTTCTGCGGCTGCTGTTCGTGCTCGCGCTGCCCGCGCTGCTGGTCGTGGTCTGGTGGCTGGCGTCGGACGGCAGCACCAACGTCTTCTGGCCGCCGCTGCGCACGATCCTCCGGACCTTCCCGGACGTGTGGACGGCCGAGCGGCTGCGCGACGACGTCCTGCCCAGCATCTGGCGCCTGACGGCGGGTTACGCGCTGGCTGCCGTCGCCGGGGTCGCCATCGGCACGGTCATCGGCTCCTACCGGCGGGTGCGGGCGGTGTGCGAACCGGTCCTGGAGTTCCTGCGGGCGGTCCCCCCGCCGGTCCTGATCCCGGTCATCATGCTGTTCGCGGGCATCGGCGACACCATGAAGGTCACCGTGATCGCGAGCGGCTGCGTCTGGCCGATCCTGCTCAACACCGCCGAGGGTGTGCGCGCGGTCGACCCGGTGATGCTGGAGACGGCCCGCTCCTACGGCATCACCGGCCCGTCGCGCCTGCGCCACCTGGTGCTGCGCTCGTCGAGCCCGCAGATCTTCGCGGGTCTGCGCCAGGCGCTGTCCATCGGCATCATCCTGATGGTCATCAGCGAGATGTTCGCGGCCAGCAACGGCATCGGCTTCACCATCGTCCAGTTCCAGCGCAGTTTCGCCGTCCCCGACATGTGGACCGGGATCCTCGTCCTCGGTCTGCTCGGGTTCCTGCTCTCCGTCGTCTTCCAGCTGGTCGAGCGGCGGGCCCTCGCCTGGTACCACGGCCTGCGCGCCTCGACCCGGCGGTCCCCGTGAATCACCCGAACGCGAAAGGGCGGTCCATGCTCGACGTACGTGGCCTGAAGAAGGTCTACGAGGGATCGGGACGCCGTGTGGAGGCGGTCCGTGATCTCACGTTCACCGTCGAGGCGGGCGAACTCGTCTGTCTCGTCGGCCCGTCGGGCTGCGGCAAGACGACCCTGCTGAAGTGCATCGGCGGCCTGCTCACGCCGACGGACGGCGAAGTCCACCTGGCGGGGCGGAAGGTCAGCGGTCCCCCGCCCGGGATGGCTTTCGTGTTCCAGGAGTACGGCCGCAGTCTCTTCCCCTGGATGCGCGTCGCCGACAACATCGAGCTCCCCCTGAAGCAGAAGAACCTGACCACGTCACGACGCCGCGAACTGGTCGCCGACGCACTGGAGTCCGTGGACCTCTCGGAGGCCGCCGGGGCCTATCCCTGGCAGCTGTCCGGCGGTATGCAGCAGCGGGTCGCGATCGCCCGTGCCCTCGCGTACGAGCCCGAGGTCCTGCTGATGGACGAGCCGTTCGCGGCCGTGGACGCACAGACCCGGGCCGATCTGGAGGATCTCGTACGACGGCTGTGGCGCGAGCGCGGCATCACCATCCTGTTCGTCACCCATGACATCGACGAGGCCGTGTACCTGGGAGAGCGCGTGATCGTGCTGTCCGCCTCCCCCACGGTCGTGCAGGAGCAGCTGAAGGTCGATCTGCCGGAGGAGCGGGACCAGTTGCACACACGGGTGGCCCCGCGCTTCGCCGAACTGCGCACCCATGTCTATGAGCAGATCCAGGCGGCGAAACGCGGGGTCGTGCGGGACGCTCCGGTCACGGAGTCGAATACGCCTCCACTTCACTGAACTGCCCTGCGGGCCAGCCGGTGTTGCCGCTCACCGACAGGCGCAGGTACCGCAGTCCGGTGCCGTCGGGCAGGGAGACGGTGGCCGTGTTGCCGGTCGCCGGGTCGAAGCGGTAGCCCTGGGCGCCGACGACGGTGCTGTAGGTGCTGCCGTCGGTGCTGCCCAGCACGGTGACGGTCTGGGTGCGGGCCTGCCAGGCGCTCTGGGGAGGCAGCTTCAGGACCAGCCTGCGCACGGGCTCGGCCGATCCCAGGTCCACCGTCCAGGACTGAGGGAAGGAGTTGTTGGCGGACTCCCAGTAGCTGTTCGCGTCGCCGTCGACCGCCCTGCCGGGCGTGTAGACGTCCTGGGAGCCGGTCGCGGTGGCCGGGCGGCCCTTGGCGAGGTTGCGGTTCGGGTCGGGGTCGGGGTTGCCCTGCCCGGGCTGCGGCCAGGTGGAGCAGTTCGACCAGGTGCTGGTCCAGCCGGAGTTGCCGCCGCCGTCGGTGAGGGTGAAGGTGCCGGAACTCGCCGGGTAGGGGCAGTTGTAGACGCCGGCCGCGCCGACACCCGTCGCCGTGGTGTTCCGGAAGGTCGCGGCGCCCTGGGCCTCCGCCTGCACGACGACCGTACCGGTGTTGCGAACGGTGGCGCCGTCCACGGTGACGTTGCGGACGGGGTAGCCCTGTCCGCCGCCGGACACGAACTCGAAGGCGCTGTAGGGGCTGTCGGTGATGGTCGTGTGGGTGATGTTCACGGTGGCGTTGATGGCGCTGTCGTACGAGTCGACCCGCAACGCACCCATCGGATGGTTCCAGTTGGGATTCATCGCGCCGGTGCGGACCAGGGTGTTGCCGTCGACCGTGATGGTGCCGGCCAGTGGGAAGAAGGGGTCGAGGAACTTCTGGTTGGAGATCGCGATGCCGCTGCCGAGGGCGTTGGTGTCGGAGACCAGGTTGTTCCTCACCGCGATGTCGGTGCCGCCGTAGATCGCGATGCCGTTGGCGAGGTTCGGCTGGGTGATGGTGTTGTTCTCGAAGCTGCTGTTCGTGTCGGGGGCGTAGAGCGACCACATGGCGAGCGCGTCGTCGCCCTGGTTGCGCAGGAAGTTGTTCCGGACCCGCACTCCACGGGCGTTGCCGTTGAGGTTGAGGCCGTCAGCCGTCATGTCGAGGAAGCGGTTGTTCTCCACGACGAGGTTGTCGTTGTTGCCCGTCAGCCAGAGGCCGACCTTGACGTGCTGGAGCCACATACCGGACACCGAACTCCCGGACCCCAGAGAGCCGTTGACGAAGTTGTCCGGACTGGAGTCGACGCGCTCGGTGACCTCGCCGACCACCGCGAAGTCCTTGATGTGGACGCCCCCCGAGGAGCCGGACTGGTCGATGAACCGGGAGGAGTGCACGATCGAGTGCCAGCTTCCGGCGCCCTGGAGGGTGACGTTCTGGACGCCGCTGAGGGCGGACGTCAGCCGGTAGTCACCCGGTGGGATCCAGACCACTCCCCCTTGGGCGGCCGAGATCGCGTCCCGGAAGGCCTGGGTGGAGTCGTCGCCGCCGGTCGGGTCGGCGCCCTTTGAGGTGACGGACACGGAACCGGCGGGCTGACCGTCGGCCGCCGCGACCTGCTCGAAGTCGGCGACGTCGAGGGCGACCTGGGTTCCGGTCGACTCGAAGGCCACCTTGTCGCCCGCCTGGACGTTCTGGCCGAGCAGGAGGCGGGCGTTGTCGAAGAAATGGTGGGTCCGGGCGCCGGGGATCCAACCGGTGTCGATGTAGGAGTACTTGGAGGTCACGGGGAGCGTCTTGGCGAGCCTGGTGCCGTTGACGTAGACGTTCAGCGTGCCCGACTGGCCGTCCGGGACGCTGTAGGCGACGTTCACGGCGTTGGCCGCGCGCGGCACGGTGAACTCGACGCGCTGCCCGGAGGTCAGCCGTACGGCCTGCCTCCCTGACGCCTCCGAGGCGAGCGTGCCCTGCGTGTGATCCGGGCCGATCCTCGTGCCGGTCGTGGTGGCGGACTCGGCCTCGACCGAGGTGAAGGGGAGGGTGGCGCCGGCGGCCGCGTGGGCGGTGGGTGCGGTGGCGGTGAGGAGGCCGGTGGTGAGGGCCACGGTGATGGCTGCTGACATGCTCCTGACAGAGCTGCGCATGTGCTGATCCCTTCGGGTGGGGGTCTGCGGTATCAGCGATCTGGACGATCCGGGTGATCTGCTCGGTCTCAGCCTTGTAGCCAGACCGCTGTGTCCTTCGGCAGCCGGCCCTCGGGGTCCAAGGGTCCGCTGGCGAGCAGTAGTTCGGTGTGCTCCGGCAGGTGCGCGCAGGCGTCGGCGAGATTCACCACGCACAGGACGCCTCCCGCACGGGCGAAGGCCAGGACGCCTTCGGGCGCGGGCAGCCAGGTGAGCGGGCCGTCGCCGAATTCCGGCCGGATCCGGATCGCCTCGCGGTAGAGGCTGAGCATCGACCCGGGGTCCTCGGCCTGCCGGTCGACCGCGTACGACGCCCAGTCTGCGGGCTGCGGCAGCCAGGGCTCGCCGCCGAACCCCGCATGAGGTGCCCCGGCCGTCCAAGGCAACGGCACCCGGCAGCCGTCCCGTCCGGGGTCCGTGCCGCCGGAGCGGAAGTGCATCGGGTCCTCGATGCGGTCGCGCGGGATGTCCGCCTCGGGCAGGCCGAGTTCCTCGCCCTGGTAGACGTAGACGGCTCCGGGCAGGGCAAGCGAGAGCAGCGCCGCCGCCCGGGCGCGCCGGGTGCCGAGGGCGAGGTCGGTCGGGGTGCCGAAGGCCTTGGCCGCGAAGTCGAAGCCGGTGTCCGCACGGCCGTAGCGGGTGACCGTGCGGGTGATGTCGTGGTTGCACAGCACCCAGGTGGCGGGGGCACCGACCGGGGCGTGCTCGGCGAGGGTCGTGTCGATCGAGGTGCGTAGCCGCGCGGCGTCCCAGGGGCAGGACAGGAAGGAGAAGTTGAAGGCGGTGTGCAGTTCGTCGGGGCGCAGATAGCGGGCGAAGCGCTCGGTGTCCGGGAGCCAGACCTCGCCGACGAAGACTCCGTCGTACTCGTCGGCGATCGCCCGCCAGGAGCGGTAGATGTCGTGGAGTTCGTCGCGGTCGACGAAGGGGTGCGGGTCGGGCCCGGTGGCGAGGTCGGGCAGCGCGGGGTCCTTGGCGAGCAGGGCGGCGGAGTCGATGCGGACGCCCGCCACTCCCCGCTCGAACCAGAAGCGCAGGATGTCCTCGTGCTCCTGCCGGACGGCCGGGTGGGCCCAGTTGAGGTCGGGCTGTTCCGGGGTGAACAGGTGCAGATACCAGTCGCCGTCGGGCAGCCGCGTCCACACGGGCTCGGCGGAGCCGACGAACTGCGACGGCCAGTCGTTGGGCGGGAGTTCGCCGTGCTCGCCCCGTCCGCGCCGGAAGTGGAAGAGCTCGCGTTCCGCGCTGCCGGGGCCCGCTCTCAGTGCGGCCCGGAACCAGGGGTGCTGGTCGGAGACGTGGTTGGGCACGATGTCGACGATCGTGCGGATGCCCAGTTCCCGTGCCTCCGCGATCAGCTTCTCCGCCTCGGCGAGGGTGCCGAAGGCCGGGTCGATGGCGCGGTAGTCGGCGACGTCGTAGCCGCCGTCCTTCATCGGCGAGAGGTACCAGGGGTTGAACCACAGGGCGTTGACGCCGAGTTCGGCGAGATACGGCAGCCTGGCGCGGACTCCGGCGAGGTCGCCGGTGCCGTCCCCGTCACCGTCGGCGAAGCTGCGGACGTAGACCTGGTAGATGACGGCGGAGCGCCACCAGTCCTGCTGTGCCACGGGGCCTGCCTTTCTGCGGATGGGGGTCAGCCCTTCGTGCTGCCCGCGCTGATCCCGGCGACGATGTGCCGCTGGAAGACGAGGAACAGGGCAACCATCGGGATGCTGGCGATCACCATCGCGGCGATGAGCACGGTCAGTTGGATGTTCTGCGACAGCTGGACGAGGGCCACGCTGATGGGCTGCTTGTCGGTGTCGGAGAAGACCATCAGCGGCCAGAGGAAGTCCTGCCAGACGGCGACCAGGGCGAAGATCGACACCACTCCGAGGACCGGCCGCGACATGGGCAGCACGATCGACCACAGGGTGCGCAGCTTTCCGGCCCCGTCGATCTCGGCGGCCTCCAGCACATCGCGCGGAAGCTGGTCGAAGAACCGCTTGAGCAGGTAGAGGTTGAAGGCGTTGGCGGCGGCCGGCAGCCAGATGGCGAGGGGGTCGTTGAGGAGGCCGAGGTCGGCCACGGTCAGGTACTTCGGTACGACCAGGGCCTGGGCCGGGACCATCAGCGTGGCGAGGATGCCGCCGAGGACCACCTTGCCGAAGACGGGCTTCAGCCGGGACAGGGCGTAGGCGGCGGCCGTGCACAGGACGAGCTGGAACGCCCAGGCACCGGCGGCCTGGACCACCGTGTTCCACAGGTGCTGCGGGAGCTGCATGAGGTCCCAGGCGTCGGTGTAGCCGTCGAGGTGCCAGTGCTCGGGGACGAGGGTGGGCGGGGTGCGCGTCACCTCGTCCGGCGACTTCGCCGCGCCGGTCACCATCCAGTAGACGGGGAAGAGGAAGGCGAGCGCGAAGAGCACGACGACCGTGGTGAAGACGGTCCAGTACAGGGCCCTGCCGCGCGAGCGGGCGAGCGTCGCCGGTGAGATGAGAGTCCGGGTGCTCATGCGAGATCCCCGTCTCCGGACCGGGTCAGCCGCAGATACACGGCGGAGAAGGCGCCCAGCAGCACCAGGAGCATGACGCTCAGCGCACACGCGCCCCCGAAGTCGTTGTAGAGGAACGCGTACTTATAGATCAGGTAGAGCACGGTGACCGTGGCGTTCTCCGGGCCACCGCCGGTGATCACGAAGGGCTCGGTGAACACCTGCATGGTCGCGATGATCTGAAGGAGCATCAGCATGAGGATGACGAACCTCGTCTGAGGGATCGTCACATGTCGCACGCGCTGGAGGAGGTTCGCGCCGTCCAGTTCGGCGGCCTCGTACAGCTCGCCGGGGATGGACTGGAGGGCGGCCAGGTAGATCAGGACCGTGCCGCCCATGTTGGCCCAAGTGGCCACGATCACCAGGGAGACGAGTGCGGTGTCGGCGCCGTTGGACCAGTTCGAGGTGGGCAGGTGCAGGAAGCGCAGCACCTCGTTGGCGAGGCCGGCTCCCGGGTCGTAGAACCACTTCCAGAGCAGGGCGCTGACCACCGGCGGGATCATGACGGGCAGGTAGACCACCACCCGGAAGAACGCCTTCGCGTGTCGCAACTCGTTGAGCACCAACGCCATGACGAAGGGGACCGCGAAGCCGATGAGCAGGGCAAGCAGGGTGAAGGTGAGGGTGTTGCGCCAGGCCGCCGTGAACTCCGGGTCGTGCCACACGCGGGTGAAGTTGGCGGTGCCGACCCATTCGGGCTCGGAGCCCGGCGTGTACTTCTGGAAGGCGATCACGACGGCGCGGATCGCCGGGTACCAGGAGAAGAGAGCGAAGCAGACGAGTCCGCCGAGGAGGAAGCCGTAGGCGCGGGCCTGGTCGGCGAAGCGGCGCCGCCTCCGGTCCCCTGCGGCAGGCGGCGCCTGGATCGGGGGTACGGCGATGACCTCGTGGGGTGGGCTTTCCACCGTCTTCATGCAGGTCAGCTCCGGGCCAGGATGCCGTCGATCTTGCCGGAGGCGTCCCGCAGGAGCTGGTCGATGTCGGCGTCCTTCTTGGTGAGGACGGCGGATACGGCACTGTCGAGGACGGAGTAGATCTGCTGGGCGTTCGGCGGCTCGATCTTCATCTTCAGGCTCTGGTTGCCGTCGAGGAAGGCCTGGTAGTTCTCCACGGGCACATTGGCGTTGGCCTTCTTGACCTGCTGGTCCTTGGCGTCGGCGGCGCCGGTGAACAGACGCGGTTCGGGCAGGCCCACCGGGGCGTCGGCCTTCTTGGCGCGGGCGTAGTCGCCGAGGAAGCCCGCGCCGGGCCTGAGGAACATGTGGTCGAGCCACTTCAGGCCGGCCCTGATCTGGTCGGGGCTCGCCTTCTTGTTGAACATGTAGCCGTCGCCGCCGATGAGGGTGCCCTTGCCGCCGGGCATGGGCGCCAGGGCGAGGTCCTTGTAGTTGCCGCCCTTCTCCTTGACCAGGATCGGGATGTTGTCCGGGGCGGAGAGGTACATGCCGAGTTTGCCCGAACCCATCATCTGCTGGACGTCGTTGATGACCAGGAGCTGCTTGCTGCCCATGGAGTCGTCGGTCCAGCGCATGTCGTGGAGGTTCCGCAGGACGGCGTGGCCCTCGGGGGTGTCGATCGTGGCCTTCTCGCCGTCGGCGCTCACCACGTCGCCGCCCTGGGAGTACAGCTCGGCCGTGAAGTGCCAACCGCCCTGGTTCTGGGCGCTGTAGTCGGCGTACCCGACCGTGCCATCACCGAGCGCGGCGATCTTCTTGGCGTCGGCGCGCACCTCCTCCCAGGTGGCCGGGGGTTGCTCGGGGTCGAGGCCGGCCTTCGCGAAGAGCTTCTTGTTGTAGATCAGGCCCATCGAGTAGCCGGTGCGCGGGATGCCGTAGATCTTCCCGTCGACCGTGTAGATGTCGCGGAGTTGCCGCTGGAGGGTGTCGTAGCTCTTCAACTCCTTGACGTACGGGGTGAGATCGGCGGCCTGGTTGATGTCCACGACGTGCTTGGCGTCGGTGAAGTACGTGTAGAACACGTCCTCCATCTGCCCGCCGGCGAGTTTGGCGTCGAAGGTCTTGGGGTCCTGGCAGGGGAAGGCGTCGTGCGCGACGACGTCGATGTCCGGGTGCTGCTTCTCGAAGGACGCGATGTCCTGCTCGAAGAAGCGCCGGTCGACCTTGGCGCTCTTGGGCGGCATGCAGTTGACCGTGACGCGGGTCTTGCCGCTCGCCGTGTCGTCGCCCGATCCGCAGGCGGAGACGGCCAGGGCAAGGGAACAGACACTGAGCGCGGCGACGGTACGGCGGAACCCGGTGCTTCTCATCGGTGGACCCCTCGTGGCAGGAGCGGTGGGCGCCGCACACTCAAGCACCGCCGACATCGGTCCGCAAGATGTCGCGCAGAATATGTAATTATTCGACAGAGCGGCGCCAGAGAAGGGGACCTCAGCCGCGAGGGGCTTGCGCGGTGGACCCCCGGACCACCAGCTCGGGTTCGAAGAGCAGCTCCTCGGCGGGTACGGCACTGCCGCCCACCTGTGCGTTCAGCAACTCCACGGCGGCGCGCCCCATGGCCTCGATGGGCTGGCGGACGGTGGTCAGCGGGGGCTCGGTGCAGTTCATGAGGGCGGAGTCGTCGTAACCGACGACCGACACCTGGCCCGGCACGTCGAGGCCCTTGCGGCGGGCGGCCCGGATGACACCGAGCGCCAGGGGATCGCTGGCGCAGATGAAGCCGGTGACCCCGCGGTCGATGAGCCGGGCGGCCGCCGCGTGACCGCCCTCGATGGAGAACATGGCCCGTGCGACCCGCTCGTCGGGCAGCTCACCGAGCCCCTGCGCGGCGGCCAGCTTGCGCGCCGACGGCAGGTGGTCAGCGGGACCCAGCACCAGCCCGATCCGCTCGTGCCCCAGGGAGGCGAGATGCCGCCAGGCCTGCTCGACGGCCACCGCGTCGTCGCAGGACACGCCCGGGAAGCCGAGGTCGTCGATGGACGCGTTGACCAGCACCACCGGGATGTTCCGGTCGGCGAGCCGCCGGTAGTGGTCGTGCGGCGCGTCCGCCTGGGCGTAGAGCCCGCCGGCGAACACGACACCGGAGACCTGCTGCTGGAGCAGAAGATCCACGTAGTCGGCCTCGGACACTCCGCCCTTGGTCTGTGTGCACAGCACCGGCGTGAGCCCCAGCTGGGCCAGCGCCCCGCCGATGACCTCGGCGAACGCCGGGAAGATCGGGTTCTGGAGCTCCGGCAGCACCAGCCCCACGAGCCGCGCCCGCTCGCCGCGCAACTGCGTGGGCCGCTCGTATCCGAGCACGTCCAGCGCGGACAGCACCGCCTGCCGGGTGCCCTCGGAGACCCCCGGCTTGCCGTTGAGCACCCGGCTGACCGTGGCCTCACTGACCCCGACCTTCTTGGCAACCTCAGCAAGTCGTCGCGTCATGCACGCAAGAATAGCGCAAGAATTGCAAGCGGCTTGCGTTCATGGGGACGGTACCCATCCGAGGAGGGCCCTGTCGGCGCCGGTCGAGGTGGCGGGCCGGTTCGCCGGGGCGGCCACGGCGGATGTGCACCTGCGGCACTTCGAGGTGGCCGTGATGCCGAAGCCGCACCAACTCCCGGGCCCCGCACGTCTGGTGAACGCCCGCGGCCGGCCGGGACGGGTCGGCGGGGCGCGGCTGACCCCGTGTGAAGGGGTGCTGGTGGTGGCGGAGTGAGCCGGGGGCGGGCCGCCCCGTGGAACACCCTGCTCCACGGGGGCCGAGAATCACTGACGAGGCGCCGTCGACGACCTGAACGCCGACGGTGCCCGTCAGGCCTCGGGGGCGGGCACCACCGTGAGGTGGGCCGCCGTGCGCCGCGGGCGGCGCCTGGTGGGAGCCGGGCGGAGCACCAGTGTCAGGCGCGTGTAGCCCAGGTCCCGCAGGGTGCGCGGGGTCTCGTCGACGACCCGGCAGTCGGTGGCGCCCCAGCGCGGGTCGGGGTGCACCAGGGGGCGTACGGCGCCGTCGTGCTCCACGGCCTGTTCGCCCACCGCGCGGATCCAGTGCGGCAGGCCGTGCCGGTAGGCGGCGTCCATGATCGGGTCCTGCGCGATGTCCCGGCGGATCGCCTGGAGGCCGTGGTCGTGGCCGTGCCGCTCCACCGCGGCCGCGAAGTGCGCGAGCATCGGCAGACACCACCGTGACTCGTGCTCGCCGAGGACGCTGCTCGCGTCGGGATGGAAGAGGACGAACCGGAGGAAGTTGTCACCCGGCATGGCCGTCGGATGCGGACCTACCGCACGGAAAAGTGACGCGAAAGCGGTGTTGGCGAGAACGACGTCCCAGCGGTGGTCGAGGACGACGGACGGGAAGGGGACGGCTTCCAGGAGCGTGGCGTAGTCCTGAAGGTACGCCTGGGCTTCGAGCCCCTCGGGGACGGGCCGCAGTTCCGACCGCTGCCCACCTGCCTGATATGCCATCGGGAGGTCACCCCTCTTGCCTATGCGGCCTTCACGCGGCGCCTTGATCCTGCTTCCCCGAAGCAAGTCGTGTCAACTATCGTGGCATTCCACAGCGGTTGACGGCTGAAATTGGCCACAGTTGTGGCGAGACCTGGATGTGAGTTCGAACAACGGGCTACTCTCCGGGAAGTTCACGGCGACCGCCTGTGAGAAGTCGAGTGAGAGACGTAGGAGATCTGTCGGTGTCGGATGGCTTCGAGAGCCCGGACGACGCGGCAACGGTCGTACTGTCGGCCGTCGTCGCCCGCGTCACCGCACTCGCCGGCCGGCTCGGCGTGCCGCACGCGCAGGTCTTCGACACCGGCCGTCTGTCCGTCGCCTCCGGCGTTCCCGAACCGGTGGTCAAGGCCCTGCTGAGCGGGCGCCCGGCGGGTGAACCGGACGTCCAGGCGCGGTTCCTGCAGCGGCTCGACCTGTTGCGCCGCACCCGGCTGAAGCCCAACGGGCGCAAGTACACCCAGCAGGAGATCGCCGACGGCGCCGGCATGTCGCGGCAGCAGGCGGGCGCCCTCATCAACGGCGACCGGCGTCCCACCATGGAGCACTGCGACGCCATCCAGCGGTTCTTCCGCGTGCACGCCGGGTTCCTGACGGCCGAGGACCCCGAGGCGCTCGCGGGTGCGCTCCAGCACACCGAGCAGGAGCTCCTGCACAAACTCGCCGACCGGGAGAGGGAGGCCGCCGCGGCCGCGCGCGACCCGTTGGAGCGGCTGCTGCAGGACCACGGCGTCCGCGGGATCGCATGGCGGGCCGCGCAGCTGCCCACCGACCAGCACCGTGACAAGGTCGCCGAGTGGCTGGACATGCTCCTGGAGAGCGTCAAGCGGCCCGAATCCTGATCCGGGAGAGAACTGTGGGCATCGGTAAGCACATGCGCCGCCTGAGCGGCGAGTTGGTGGCGGAGCTGGAACTCGACGCCCCGGCGCGGCCCGAGGACCTCTACGGTGCCCTGTGCGACGCGATGAGCAGACGCCGGGGCCGCCCGGTCCACTTCCGTACGGCGCCCTTCCCGGTCGGCACGGCCAGCGGGCTGTGGCTCGACATGGCCGACCAGGACCTCGTGGTGATCGAGGAACGCACCGCCCCCGACCACCAGTTGGTCATCCTCGGCCACGAGCTGTGGCACATGAACGCCGGCCACTGCTCCCACCACGTCGAGGGTGCCGCGGTCGCGGCCCGCCTCCTGCACGACGACGCCGATCTCCAGGCCACCGTGCGCAAGGTCGCCGCCCGCAGCCGCTTCGACCTCGACGAGGAGCGGGAGGCGGAGAGCTTCGGCCTGCTGCTGGCCAGCAAGTGCCGGACCTGGCTCGCGGGTTCGCCGCTGCGGGGGCCCGTGCAGCGGGACCGGCTGGCGGGGCGGATCGAGGCGTCGCTGGGGTATCTGGGGCCGCAGGGCTGAGTTTCACGAGGTCATGTCGCACTGCGCTCACTGGCCTCCCGCAACTCCCGCTCCCCACCGGGTGCCCGCGCGCCTTCCGGGCTGCCCTCCCGCAGCAGTTCTCTCCAGTGCTCCCGGCTCCAGTCGGCCGGGGCGGTGGTGGCGGTGAACTCCTCGACCAGGGAGACGAAACGCGCGGGGTCGGTGTGGAAGGGGAAGTGGCCCGCGCCCTCGAAGATCTCCAGACGGCTGCCGGGCATCGCCTCGTGCGCCCCGAAGGCGTGCCGGACGGGCACCACGCTGTCGCGGTCGCCCCACAGCAGCATGGTCGGCATGCCCTCGGTGAGATAGCAGCGGTCGAGCATGGTGACGACCTGGCCGCGCCAGTCGACGACCGCGCGCAGGGTGCGGATGAAGGCGTTGCGGGAGGTCTCGTCGGGGAGGGAGTCGACAAGGTTCAGCAGGTCCGGGGCGTCCTGGCCGAGGTCGGTGTCCAGGAGCTTCATCAGGCGGACGGCGAGGCCCACTTGGAGCCGCATGCCGGGCAGCCGCAGCGAGGACAGCATGAGGTGCGCGCCGGGCAGGGAGACCAGCCGCAGCACGGGGTTGACCTCGCGGCCCACACCGCCGGCGCTGACCAGGATGAGCCGCTCGGTGCGCTCGGGGAACTGGTAAGCGAACTGCATGGCCACTCCCCCGCCCAGCGAGTGCCCGACCAGAGTGGCCGACTCGATGCCGAGGGTGGTGAGCAGATCACGGACGCCGTTGGCGTACGCGGCCACCGAGTAGTCGGCGCGCGGCTTGTCGGAGTCGCCGTGGCCGAGCAGGTCGGGGGCGATCACGGTGTGGGTGCGGGCGAGGTCGGGAATCAGTTCGGCCCAGGTCGCCGAGGAGTCGCCGATGCCGTGGATGAGGACGAGCGGCGGTCCTTCGCCCGCCATCCGGAAGGCACGGCGGTACCCGTGCACCACGCGGTAGCGCAACTGAAGTTCTGCGTCGCTCACCGGGCGCAGCCGGACGGCGCGCACCGGGCGCCGGCGCGGGTCGTCGACCACGTGCTCGCCCTCCCGTTCTCCTGGCCGCGGCGAGGCGGCCGAAAGCCCTTCCTCCCAGCGTAGGACTGCTTTCCGCACAGTGGTTTCGGGGAGGTTTCGCCTCCGCTAAGCGGGCGAAGGACCGGGCGCGGAAGCCGGATTGTCAGTGGTGGGCGGCAAGCTGGAGACGCACGCCCGTGTGCGTGCGACCGACGCGCCCCGTCCGGGGGTGCGGCCGACGCCGACTTGGGGAGAGCCGCCGATGCCCACCGCCGTACTGACCGACCGTGAGCGCACCGCCGTCCAGGCGTATCTGCGGCTGCTGCACACGGTCCGGGCCGCCTTCGACACCGCGGCCGGCCCGCCCGACACCGCCCGACCACCGGTCGTCCCGCCGGTGGTCCTCGCCGAGGCCGAACAGGCCCTGGCGGACGCCGGACTCGCGGGCAACGAGGAGGAGTTCTTCAGGCTGCTGCACAGCTGGTGCCCGCCGGAGGTCTAGGCGAGACGGGTGACCGTGCCGTGGGTTCGGGTGTGCGGCACGGTCACCGAGGTCGCCACCAGGCCGTCCCGGACCGTCCAGCGGCCCTCGAAGACACCGCGCCGCTCACCGCCCACCAGCGGGCCGGGGACGAGGAGTTCGACGCGCAGAGTGCCGCTGAAGGGCTGTTGGGGGTCGACGCGGATGTCTATGTCGGCCTCGCTGAAGTCCAGCCACCTGCCGGTGAGCGGGAACCACGCCTTGTAGACGGACTCCTTGGCGCTGAACAGCAGCCGGTCCCCGTGGACCGCGGGGTACGCCTCGGCGAGTTGCCGCAGCCTGGCGCGCTCGCCCGGCAGGGAGACGCTCTCCAGCACGCCCTCCGGGAGCGGTCCGTGGGGTTCGGCGTCGATCCCGAGGGAGGCGAGATCGACGGCACGGACCAGGGCGGCGGCGCAGTAGCCGTCGCAGTGGGTCATGCTGCCGGTGAGTCCGGCCGGCCACCGCGGGGCGCCGCGTTCCCCGGGCAGGAGCGGCTGGGGCGGCACACCGAGCTTCTCCATGGCCCGGCGGGCGCAGGCCCGCACGACGGCGAACTCACGGCGGCGCTTGGGGACGGCGGGCGCGACGAGCGCGGCCTCCTCGGGATACAGCGCACCGATCTCCGGCTCGTCGTAACCGTGGACCTCGACGGCCACCACCGAGTCCGGCAGGAGTTCCTCGATCACAGCGCGCCGACCTCCCCGGGCACGATCCGGCGCAGCCGTCCCGGCGGCTCCGGCCGCTTGCGCCACTCCCGCGGGTAGCCCACCGACACCTCCTCGAAGCGGACGCCCTCGTGCCAGGTGGTCCGCGGGATGTGCAGATGGCCGTAGACCATGGTCTCGACGCGGAACCTGCGGTGCCAGTCGGCGGTCAGTGCGGTGCCGCACCACATGGCGAACTCGGGGTACCACAGGACGTCCGTCGGGTGCCGGTCCAGCGGGTAGTGGTTGACCAGGACGGTGGGCAGGTCGTCGGGGAGCGCGGCGAGTCTGCGCTCGGTCTCGGCGACCCGGGCCCGGCACCAGGCCTCGCGGGACGGGTAGGGGTCGGGGTGCAGCAGGAACTCGTCGTTGCAGACGACGCCGGTGCCGTGCGCGTACTCCAGGCCCTGCTCCTTGGTGGTGCAGCCGGGGGGCAGGAAGGAGTAGTCGTACAGCAGGAACAGCGGGGCGACGGCGACGGGGCCGCCGGGGCCGTCCCAGACCGGGTAGGGGTCCTCGGGGGTGAGCACACCGAGTTCCCGGCACATCTCGACGAGGCGCTCGTAGCGAGCGACCCCGCGCAGGGTGACGGTGTCCTTCGGGTGGGTCCACAGTTCGTGGTTGCCGGGGGCCCAGACGACCTTGCGGAAGCGCCCGGCGAAGGTCTCCAGGGCCCAGCGCACGTCGGCGACGGTCTCGGCGACGTCACCGGCCACCAGGAGCCAGTCGTCGTCGGTGCCGGGACGCATCCGCTCGACGAGCGAGCGGTTCTCGGGATAGCCGATGTGCAGGTCGCTGACGGCCAGAAGCTGTGCCGTGCCACCGGCCGTAGACGTCACCTCTCGCCCCCTCCGCGCACCCGGGTGGGACCACCAGAACACATTTGGTTTCCCGGTACAAGTGTGGACCGGGGCGGCGGAGCTTCATGATCGGGAATTCCGTAACACGGGCGTTGCACGCCTGGCCCCCGGAAAGCCGTATGATCGCCCCAACACCACCGCATGAACATCCCTTCACCAGGGGCGGTTTGGTGTCCCTCCAATCACCCTGCCCGGGCACGGGCCCGCTTCGCCGTGCCCGAAAACCCCGAAAGGCGGCCTGAATGCTTTCTCGCGTACGCGTCTGGCTCAACCGCACGTACGCGGAGAACGTGTTCTTCATGGATCAGCTGCGGCGAAATCCCATCGACAGAGCCGTCGAGATCCACGCGACGCACGGCGACCCCGACTCGCCCGTCCTGGCCGCCGCCGACACCGCCGAACTGGAGCCGGAGGGGCTGTCCCCGGCCGCCTACGTCGAGTTCGCCCTCGACCAGTGCCAGCGGCGTGGCATCGACGTGTTCGTGCCCCGGCTGCACCAGGCGGCGATCGTCGCCCACCGCGCCGACTTCACCTCGATCGGTACGGCGCTGCTCGCGCCGCCGCCGGAGGTTGTCGCCGTCTTCCACGACAAGGTGATCGCCTACGAGGCGGTCCAGGCCGTGGGTGTCCCGGTGCCGCCGTGGTGGCGGGTGCGGACCGCGGACGAGCTGGTCGCGGCCGTGGAGGAGCTGGAGGCCGACGGCCACAAGGCCTGCTTCAAGCCCGCGTCCGGTGCGGGCGGGGTGGGTTTCCGCGTCATCACGCGCGCACCCTTCTCCCTCGCGCAGCTCAACGGGTTCCCCAGCCCCTACGTCTCGCTCGACACGGTCGTCGAGGCGCTGGAGCGGGCCGACGAGCAGGTGGACTGGCTGGTCATGCCGCGCCTGGAGCAGCCGGAGGTGTCGGTGGACACGCTCACCGGGACCGACAACCGGGTGCGGCTCGCGATCGGCCGCACGAAGAACGGACGGCGTCGCGGGTTCACCCAGCACGAGCAGTGGCTGGAGCCGGCGCGGCTGATCGCCGAGGGGTTCGGGCTGCACTATTTGTCCAACATCCAGTTCCGGATGTTCGGTGACCGGCCGGTGCTCATGGACGTCAACACGCGGCCCGCGGGCGGCCTGCACCAGCTGTCCCTGTGCGGGGTCAACGTGCCTTGGGCAGCGGTGCAGTTGGCGCTCGGGGAGGACCCCGGGGTGATCGAACCGCCGTTCCTGGGACAGGACTACACCGTCGTGTCGGGAGCGCGTCCGCTGCGGCCGGTCTCGGTTCCGGCCCAGCGCATGGAGGCGGCAGAACCCCTGCTGCCTGCGGTGCCGGCACCGGTGCCGATGGTGGATGAGGTCGGCTCCGTCGGGACTACGGCTTCCGCCCTGCCGCTTTAGGTCGTCTGCCGGGTGCGGGGCATCTGTGGCTTGTCGCGCAGTTCCCCGCGCCCCTCAAAGCAACTCCCCTCACCGGTATGGACCAATTCGGCGTCAGGCCTTGACACTCCGATTGGTCCATACCAACTTGGTTGCGCACTCCCTGCACCACCTCTCTGCACTCCCGAACACCCCCATATCTTCAGGGAGATCGCGTGCGCAACCCACTCAGACGTCCCAGACTCGTCGCTCTCCTCGGCTCCGCCGCACTGGCTCTCGCCGGGGCCGTCGCGCTTCCCGGCACCGCCCAGGCAGCCAACGTCCTGCCCAACCCCGGCTTCGAATCCGGCGGCCTCTCCCCCTGGACCTGTACCGGCAACCTCGGTTCCGTCGTCTCCCCTCCCGTGCACGGCGGCACCAAGGCCCTTCAGGGCGCGGTGAGTTCGAGCGACAACGCCCAGTGCAGCCAGACCGTCGCCGTCCAGCCGAACACGACCTACCGTCTCAGCGGCTGGGTACGCGGCTCCTACGTCTACCTCGGCGTGAACGGCGGCGCCTCCACGTGGACGAGCTCCCCCACCGCGTACAGCCAGCTCACCACCAGCTTCACCACCGGCGCCTCGCAGACCAGCGCCACCGTCTACGTCCACGGCTGGTACGCCCAGGGCACCTACTACGCCGACGACATCAGCCTCGACGGGCCCGGCGGCGGAGGCTCGGACACCCAGGCGCCGAGCGCGCCGACCGCGCTGGCCTCCACGGGCAAGACGTCGTCCAGCGTGTCGCTGAAGTGGAACGCCTCCACGGACAACGTGGGTGTCACCGCCTACGACGTCTACAGCGGCTCCAACAACGTCCTCGCCGTCTCCGGAACGTCCGCCACCGTCAGCGGGCTGTCGCCCAGCACGTCGTACACCTTCACCGTGAAGGCGCGCGACGCGGCCGGCAACACCTCGGGCGCCTCCAACTCCGTGAGCGTGACGACCGACGCGGGCGGCGGGGGCGGCACCGGCTTCAAGCAGGCCGCGCCCTATCTGTACGAGGGCTGGGGTGATCCGCCGAGCCCGAGCACGGTGATGAGCGCGACCGGCGTCAAGTGGTTCACGATGGCCTTCGTGCTGGACTCCGGCGGCTGCAACCCCGCGTGGGACGGCACGCGGCCGCTGACCGGCGGTGTCGACCAGACCGCCATCAACCAGATCCGTGCCGCCGGTGGTGACATCGTGCCCTCGTTCGGCGGCTGGCAGGGCAGCAAGCTCGGCGCCAACTGCTCCTCGGCGAGCGCACTCGCGGCCGCCCTCCAGAAGGTGATCGACGCCTACTCGCTCAAGGCGATCGACATGGACATCGAGAACACCGACGAGTTCGAGAACGAGGCCGTGCAGGCGAGGATCCTGACCGCCCTGAAGACGGTCAAGGCCAACAACCCCGGCCTGAAGACGATCGTCACCTTCGGCACCTCGACGACCGGCCCGACCTACTACGGCAACCGGCTCATCGAGCAGGCACAGGCGCTGGGCGCGAACATCGACGTCTTCACCATCATGCCGTTCGACTTCGGCGGCGGCTCCGACATGTACGGCAACACCGTGAACGCCGCGGAGGGGCTGAAGGCCAAGCTGAAGTCCACCTTCGGCTGGGACGACGCCACCGCGTACTCCCACATCGGCATCTCCGGCATGAACGGTCTCTCCGACCAGCAGGAGAACACGACCCCGGCGATCTGGACCCAGATCCGTGACTGGGCGAACTCCCGTCACCTCGCCCGGCTCGCCTTCTGGTCGGTCAACCGCGACCGGCCGTGCCCGGGCGGCGGAGTCGTCAGCAACTGCTCCGGCATCAGCCAGAGCAACTGGCAGTTCACCTCGATCACGGCCGGATTCACCGGCTGAGCGAGCGGTGCCTGCCGGCCGACGGGCCGGCAGGCACCGCCACGGCATCAGAACCGGCCCGCGCCGCGGTACAGCTCCAGCTCGCCGTCCAGCTCGACCTTGAGCACCGTGGCGTACGGATCGAGGTCCGTCGCGGCCGGCGGGTCGATCCACACGATGCCCACGGCGTCATGGAGCCCGCCCACCTTCCGGTGGCCGAGTTCCGTGCCGGAGCCGAGGACGGTGACCTTGCGGACCGGGGTGACCAGTCCTCGCAGCCCGATCTCGGCGCGCGGTGCGTCGAAGAGCACGAGGTAGAGCGTCCGGCCGTCCGCGGAGAGCGTGCTGGGCCCGTAGTGGTGCCCGGCGGGCAGCCCGCGCACGGTCCCGTACACGGCCTCGGAGTGCCGGCGGATCCACTCCCCCAGCCCCTCCAGCCGCTCGACCTGGGGTTCCGGGATGGTCCCGTCCTCCCTCGGGCCGACGTCAAGGAGCAGGTTGCCGCCCCCGCCTATGGTCTCGGTGAAGTAGCGGATCAGCTGGGCGAGCGACTTGTGGTGGTGGTCCCGGTGCTGGTAGCCCCACGAGTCGTTGATCGTCAGGCACAACTCCCAGGGCCCGGCGGGCGGTTCGATGGGAGCGCCCTGTTCGGGGGTGGCGTAGTCGCCCTCACCGAGCATGCGCGCGTTGAAGACGACGTCCGGCACGTACGACCGTATGAGCGCGGCGAGTTCGGGGATGCGCCACTGCTCCTCGCTGCGCTCCCACTCGCCGTCGAACCACATCAGGTCGGGCCGGTAGCGGGAGGCGAGCTCCCGGATCTGACCGTCCCGGTAGGCGATGAACCGCTCCCAGGCCGCCAGGTCCTCGTCCTCGGCGGCGACCTCGGAGTAGCGGTTGTCCTCCTGCTCCGGCGGGCGGCCCGGCTTGCGCGTGGAGGCGTAGTCGGGGTGGTTCCAGTCGGAGTGCGAGTAGTAGAAGCCGACCTTCAGGCCCTTCTCGCGCAGGGCCTCGGCGTACGGGCCGAGGTAGTCCCTGCCGAGGTTGAGGTCGCCGAACTCCGTGTCCCACAGGGCCACTCCGTCGTGGTGACGGCTCGTCAGCACCGCGTACTTCGCGCCCGCCCGGGCGAACAGGTCGGCCCAGGCGCGCGGGTCGTACCTCGCCCCCGTGAAGCGCTCCAGCTGGGACATGTACTGGTCGTGCGGGACGATGCCGTCGTAGAAGGACCAGGACTCCTGGACGCCGTCCACGGCGTAGATGCCCCAGTGGATGAAGATCCCCAACTTGGCGTCGGTGAACCAGGGTTGCATCGGCACGGATCAGCCCCTCCGCAGCCGGAGGGTCAGCACCTGGAACGGACGCAGCGAGACCTGCACCCCGCCGTCGGCGATCTCGGCCCTCTCGTCCTCAAGGGGGCGCTCCAGCAGGTCGGTGACCTGGACGTCGGCCAGCGGGAAGCCGGTGCGCAGCACACCCTGGGCGCGGCCGCCGCCCGACTCGTAGAGACGGACCACGACGTCACCTGAGCCGTCGTCGGCGAGCTTGACCGCCTCGACGGTCACGCCCCGGCCGTCGACCGAGACGACCGGCTCGGGGGCACCGGCCGCGTCCGCCACCCGCAGCGGGAGGTTGAGGGAGTAGCCCTCGGCGACGGTGTCCTCGATGCTCGCGCCGGGCAGCAGCGAGTAGGTGAAGCGGTGCCTGCCCTGGTCGGCCTCCGGGTCCGGGATGCGCGGGGCGCGGACCAGGCTGAGCCGGACCGTGGTCGTCGTACCGCCGTCCTCACGGACCGTACGGGAGACGTCGTGGCCGTAGGTGGAGTCGTTCAGCACGGCGACGCCGTAGCCGGGTTCGCCGACGTGCACCCAGCGGTGTCCGGAGACCTCGAAACGGGCCGCCTCCCAGCTGGTGTTGGTGTGGGTGGGGCGCTGGACGTGGCCGAACTGGATCTCCGCGGAGGAGTGCGCGGCCCGGACGTCCACCGGGAAGGCGGCCTTGAGGATCTTCTCGGCCTCGTGCCAGTCGATGTCGGTCTCGAAGTCGATTCGAGGGCTGTCGGCGCGCAGGGTGATGGTCTGGGTGATCGTCGAGCCCTTGCCGAAGGACCGCGTCACGCGGATCGCACCGAGCAGCGGGTCCTCGGAGACGACCTCGACCGAGGTGGGCTCCAGGAGGTCCGTGTACCGGTTGTTGTAGTGCTTGTCGATGTCCCAGGCGTCCCAGTAGTTCGGGAGGTCGGTGTGCAGGCGGAGCAGGTTGCCCTTGTCGCCCAGGACTTCGCGCTGAGCCCGCAGGTCGTACACGGACGACAGCGTGCCGTCCTCCGCCACCTCCACGCGCACCAGGCCGTTGTCGAGGACCCGGCCCTCGGCCTTCACGGGCCGGGTGGGCTCGGCGCCGGTCAGCGGCGCGCTGCCGTTCGCGGGCACCTCGACGAACGCCAGGGCCCCCTCGGACGTGCGGACCACCTCGGCCCGGTCGTACGGGCCGGCGTTGAGGACCCGGGTGCCACCGGCGCCCAGCGCGGCCACCGCCTCTGCGGTCAGCACCTCCAACTCCTCGGCCACACGGGCGTATTCGGCCTCCGCCTCGCGGTGCACCCAGGCGATGGAGGAGCCCGGCAGGATGTCGTGGAACTGGTGCAGCAGGACCGTCTTCCACAGCCGGTCGAGCTTGTCGTACGGGTAGGAGTAGCCCGGCGCGTGCAGCGCGGCCGTCGTCGCCCACAGCTCGGCCTCGCGGAGCCTGTGCTCGGAGCGGCGGTTGCCCTGCTTGGTGCGGGCCTGGGAGGTGTAGGTGGCGCGGTGCAGCTCCAGGTAGAGCTCGCCGACCCAGACCGGGGCGTCCGGGTACTCCTCGCGGGCCTGGGCGAAGAAGTCGTCCGGGTGCTCTACGACGACCTTGGGCGAGCCCTCCAGGTCGGCGAGGCGCCGGGCCCGCTCCATGATCTCGCGGGTGGGGCCGCCACCGCCGTCGCCCCAGCCGAAGGGGGCCAGCGAGCGCGTACCGCCGCCCTTCTCGTTGTAGTTGCGGACCGCGCGGTCCATCTCCTCGCCGCTGAAGCGGGCGTTGTAGGTGTCGACGGGCGGGAAGTGGGTGAAGATGCGGGTGCCGTCGATGCCCTCCCACCAGAAGGTGTGGTGGGGGAACTTGTTGGTCTGGTTCCAGGAGATCTTCTGGGTGAGGAACCAGTCGTTGCCGGCCAGCTTGGCGAGCTGCGGGTAGGCGGCGGTGTAGCCGAAGGAGTCCGGCAGCCAGACACCCTTGGTCTCGACGCCGAAGTGCTCGATGAAGAACCGCTTGCCGTGGATGAGCTGGCGGGCGATGGCCTCGCCGCCGGGCAGGTTGCCGTCAGCCTCGACCCACATGCCGCCGACCGGCGCCCACTGGCCCCTCTTCACGGACTCCTGGATGCGGGCCCACACGTGCGGGTAGTTGTCGCGCACCCACTCGTACTGCTGGGCCTGGGAGCAGGCGAAGATGAAGTCGTCGTACTCGTCGGCGAGCGCGGTGACGTTGGAGAAGGTGCGGGACGTCTTGCGCTTGGTCTCGCGGATGGGCCAGAGCCAGGCGGAGTCGATGTGCGCGTGGCCGACGCCGGAGATGGTGTGCGCGCTCGCGTGGGCGGGCTTGGCCAGCACGGGCGCGAGGACCTCGCGGACGGCCGCGGCGCTGCCGGAGACGTCGTCCAGGTCGAGGGTGTCCATGGCACGGTCCAGTGCGTGCAGGATCTCGTGGCGGCGGGGCTCGTGCTCGGCGAGGTGCACCATGAGCTCGCGCAGCACCTGGAGGTCCAGGTCGAGGTGGAAGACCTCCTCGTCGAGGACGGCGAGGTCGGCGCGCTGGAAGGTGTAGAGGGGCGCGGAGCCGGCCGTGAGCTTGTCGCCCATCGGCGTGACCTTGGAGAAGTTGTCCTTGAGGATGTCCGGGTTGGAGGCGGCTTCGACCAGGTAGTCGATCTGCTCGCCGCCGTTCGCCGGGTTGGCGACGGGGACGTACTGGTTGAGCGGGTTCACGGCTTTCAGGGGGCGGCCGTCGGCCAGGTGGACCAGGGCCTCGGCCTGGTTGCCGGGCCAGTCGCCGACGAAGCCGAGGTCGATGACGGCCTCGACGCGCTTTCCGGCCCACTCGGCGGGTACCTGGCCGCGCATCCGGAACCAGGTGGTGCCCCAGGGCGGGCCCCACGGGCTGTCCATCGCGAAGGGCGTGTAGCGGGCGGCCGCGGCCTCCTCGAAGGAGACCGGCTCGCCCGGCGCCTGCCAGGCCTCGACCTCGAAGGGGACGGTGGCCGCGTAGATCGCGGGCTTGATGCGCTGGTCGTGGGCGCGCTGGACGCGCTCCTCGATGCGGCGGCGTTCGTCGTGCATGAAGGGTCTCCAGGGAGGGAGAGGGCGAGCTGGTGGGACCGGGGAGCGAGGGGAAAGCGCTTTCCAAAGTCGGACGCTATTTAAGGTACGCGAGCCCCGGATGCACCGAGGTGTAGCCCTCGACCAGCCTGCGGGCGACATTGACGGAGTCGACCAGCGGGTGCAGTGCGAACGCCTTCACCGCGGTCGTGCGCGAGGCCGACTCGGCCGCGGCCAGCACCTCGCGCTCGACCGCCTTGACCGAGCAGACCAGGCCGGTGGCGTGGTCGGGCAGCGGGGCGACGGAGACCGGGTGGGCGCCGTTGGCGTCGACGAGACAGGGGACCTCGATGACGGCGTCGCGGTCGAGCACGGCGAGCGTGCCCTGGTTGCGGACGTTGAGGATCAGGGTGGTGCGCTCGTCGCGCGCGATGGCCCGCATCAGGGCGAGGGCGACCTTCTCGTAGCCGCCGGAGAGATCGTCGGCGTCGCGCTCGCCGGCGCCGGCCGTCTCCCGGTTCTCGGACATGTAGGTGGCCTCGCGCTCGGCGCGGGTGCGGTCCCAGACGTCCAGCGCCTTCACACCGGGGGTGCCGACCTCGTCGTAGAACCGCGCCTGCTGGTCGGCGAGGAAGGCGCCGCGGGTCTTCTCGGCCTGCTGGTAGGAGCGGACGGCCTCGCGGTTGAAGTAGTAGTAGTGCAGGTACTCGTTGGGGATCGCGCCGAGCGACTGGAGCCAGTCGACGCCGAACAGCTTGCCCTCCTCGAAGGAGCCGAGCAGGTCGGGGTCGGCGAGCAGGCGGGGCAGCTCGTCCCGGCCGGCGATCTTCAGGCCGCGGACCCAGCCGAGGTGGTTGAGGCCGACGTAGTCGATCCACGCTTCGTTCGGGTTGCCGCCGAGCACGCGCGCGATACGGCGGCCGAGGCCGACCGGGGAGTCGCAGATGCCGATGACGCGGTCGCCGAGGTGGCGGGACATGGCCTCGGTGACCAGGCCCGCCGGGTTGGTGAAGTTGATGACCCAGGCGTCGGGGGCGAGCCGGGCCACCCGCCGGGCGATGTCCACGGCCACCGGGACCGTGCGCAGGCCGTAGGCGATGCCGCCCGCGCCGACCGTCTCCTGACCGAGGACGCCCTCCGCGAGGGCCACCCGCTCGTCGTCGGCACGGCCCTCCAGGCCGCCGACGCGGATCGCCGAGAAGATGAAGTCGGCGCCGCGCAGGGCCTCGTCGAGGTCGGTCGTGGTGGTCACCGTGGGCGCGTCGGGGACGGCGGCCGCCTGCTCGGCGAGGACCCGGCCGACCGCGGAGAGCCGGCCGGCGTCCAGGTCGTGCAGGACGACCTCGGTCACCCTGCCCTCGGCGCGGTCCGTCAGCAGCGCGCCGTACACGAGCGGGACGCGGAAGCCGCCGCCGCCAAGAATCGTCAGTTTCACGCTTGAGCCTTTCCTGCCAGGACGACCTCGACGCCCGCCTCCTCCAGGGAGGAGCGGGTCACCGCGTCGACCGGCGCGTTCGTCACCACCACGTCCAGGGCCTCGGGACCGCAGACCTTCGCCATACCCGTCCCCGGGAACTTGGCCGTGTCGGCGAGCAGGACGACCTTGTCGCTCGCCTTGATCATCGCCCGTTTGACCGGCACCTCGACGACCGTCGTGTCCATCACCTGCCCACCCGGGCGCACTCCACTGGTGCCGAGGAAGAGCCAGTCGGCGTGCAGCTGGCGCAGGTTGTCCTCGGTGAGGAAGCCGACCAGGGAGCGGTACTCACGGCGGACCATACCGCCGAGGAGAACCAGCTCGATGCCCTCGTCGTCGGCGAGCTCCTCGTAGACCACCAGGTTGCTGGTGATCACGGTGAGCCGGCGGCCGTGCAGCTGCCGGGCCAGCCGGTAGGCGGTGGTGCCGATGTCGAGCAGCACGGACTGGCCGTCCTGGACCAGGGCCGCGGCGCGAGCGGCTATCGCGTCCTTCTCGGCCACCCGGACCTCGGCGACCTCGGCGAAGGGCTGATCGCCCTCCTCGGCGCGCGCGCCGCCGTGCACCCGGGTGAGCAGCCCGTCCTCCTCCAGCTTGACGAGGTCACGCCGGATGGTGGCGGGGCTCACACCGAGCTGCTCGGAGAGGTCGGTCACAGCCGCGGGGCCGCCCGAGCGCAGGGCCCGCAGGATGAGTTGGTGTCGTCGTTCAGCCAGCACGCCGTGAACACTACTCGTCATCTTCAATCATTTCCATGCTCACTTCTGCTTAGGTATTGACCAATGTCGCCGAGCGGCGCACGATTCCCGTCATCGAAATTGACGAGTTTTGACGAGAGGTGCTCACGTGGACGACGACCGGCCCGAGGTGCTGCTGACCGGGCTGCTCTTCTACGACCTCGTCCTGACGGGTCTGGGAAAGCCGCCGACACCGGGTGAGGAGATCTGGACGGCCGGCATGGGCTGCGGCCCCGGCGGCATCGCCAACCTGGCCGTCGCCGCCTCCCGCTTCGGTCTCAGGACCTCTCTGGCCACGGTCTTCGGTGACGACTTCTACGGCGTCTACTGCCAGGAGATCCTCGCAGCTCAGGAGGGCGTCGACCTCGCGCTCTCACGGGTGGCGAACGGCTGGCACACCCCGGTCACCGTCGCGCTCGCCCACGGTCACGACCGTGCTCTGGTCACCCACGGCCAGGAGCCGCCGTACTCCCAGGACGCGCTGATGGGCGACCCGCCCGAGGCGCGCACGGCTCTCGTCCACCTGGAGGCCGAGCCGCGCGCCTGGCTCTCCAAGGCCGCCGCGAACGGCACGCACATCTACGCGGACGTCGGCTGGGACCCCACCCAGGTCTGGTCCACCGACCTCCTCGACCAGCTGGCCCTGTGCCACGCCTTCCTGCCCAACGAGGGCGAGGCGATGGCCTACACCCGCACCGACAGCGCGGTCGCGGCCCTCGGCACGCTCTCCGAGCTGGTGCCGGTGGCCGTGGTCACCCGGGGCGGAGACGGTGCGGTCGCCGTCGACCAGAACACCGGCGAGTACGCGGACGTCCCGGCCCTGCCCGTCGACGTCCTCGACGCCACGGGCGCCGGTGACGTGTTCGGCGCCTCGTTCGTCGCCGCCTCTCTGGGCGGCTGGCCGCTGGAGGAACGGCTGCGCTTCGCCGTCCTGGCCGCGGGTCTCTCCGTACGGCACCACGGCGGGGCCCTGGCGGCCCCGGGCTGGTACGGCGTCAACCAGTGGTGGCGCTCGCTGACCGACCCCGACCTGAAGCGCGCGTACGGCTTCCTCGCCGACCGCGTCCCGGCGGACGCGGGCCCCCCGGTCCACTACGCGCCGATCACACCACCGGCCCGCCCCGTCTGTGTCGCCCCACCCGACACCGCACGGCAGCACTGATCCGCAAGGCCCCCCACAAGCCCCCCGAATGCACGTCCCGAAAAGATCCGAAAGGCGGTGGGAGCTGTGCGGCTCTCACGAAGAGGCCTGCTCCGCGCGGGCCTGGGCGGTACAGCCGCCGCGGCACTCGGCGGCCTGGCCACCGGCTGTGCCGTTCCGACCGGTTCCACCGGCCGGAACATGGTGCTCTGGTACTGGAGCGGCGGTCTGAGCGACACCGTCGTCAAGAACGCCAAGGCCCGCTACGGCAGTTCGGTGGACCTCCAGGCCATCCAGATCGGCGGCCAGTACCGCTCCAAGCTCATCACCACCATCACCGGCCGAGCCCACATCCCCGACATCGCGGGGCTCAAGGGCGAGGACATGGCCGCCTATCTGCCGAACGCGGACCAGTTCATCGATCTGCGGACGCTGGGCGCGGAGAAGTACAAGGACCAGTACCTGTCCTGGAAGTGGGACCAGGGCATCGCCGACGACGGCACGATGGTCGGCTTCCCGATCGACTGCGGGCCGGTCGCGCACTTCTACCAGTACGACGTGTTCCGCAAGGCGGGACTGCCGTACGAGCCCGATGACGTGACCGCGGGCCTCGACACCTGGGAGAAGTACTTCGACGCGGGCGTGCAGTTGGGCAAGCGGATGCCGGGGGCGAAGCTGCTCACCGACATCAACTCGGTCTTCGAGAACGTCGTGCAGCAGGGCGCGAAGCGGTACGTCGACAAGGACCGCCACTTCATCGGCGACCAGGAACACGTGCGCCGGGCCTGGGCGCTGGCCGTGGAGGCCAAGCGGCGCGGGATCGTCTCCGATCTGGTCAGCGGCACCCCGGACCAGCTGTCCGCCATCCAGGACGGCAAGCTGCCGAGCCAACTGAACGCCTCCTGGGCCTCGTTCGACATCAAGAACGGCGTGCCGAAGACCAAGGGCAGGTGGCGGGTGGCGCAGATGCCCGTGAGTCCCGCCAACAACGGCGGCTCGTTCCTGTCGGTCACCAAGGAGTGCCGGGAGCCCGAGCAGGCCTTCGAGATCATCACGTGGATCCTCAACGCGTCCAACCAGGCGCAGGGTTACGTCGACGCGGGCCTCTTCCCCTCCACTCCCGCCTCGTACGGGCTCAAGCAGATGCAGGAGCCCGACCCCTTCTTCGGCGGCCAGGTCACCACCGATGTCTTCGGGCCGGCCGCGCAGAAGATCGTGGTCGCCTACAACAGCCCGTTCGACATCGCGCTCGGGCAGCCCCTCAAGGACGAGATCAAGAACGTCGGCGTCCTCGGCAAGGATCCCAAGAAGGCCTGGAGTGACGCCATGAGCAAGTGCCGTCGCATCGCGAAGCACCTGGGGGTGAGCTACTGATGGCCGTCCTCGAGCAGACCCCGCCCGCAGTGGCGCAGCCGCCCCTGACACAGCCCAAGAAGGGCTTCCGCACGTACTGGCACCTGTACGCCGCGATCTCCCCCTTCTACCTGATCTTCCTCGCCTTCGGCCTCTTCCCGGTCGGCTTCTCCCTCTACCTGTCCTTCCACCGCTGGGACGGCCTCGGCTCGATGGAGTGGGCCGGGCTCTCGCAGTACCGGTACCTGCTGAGCGACAGCGACTTCTGGAACTCGATCGGCAACACGATCATCATCTGGGCGCTGGCCACCTTCCCCATGATTCTCCTGGCGATGGTCACGGCCGTGATGCTCAACTCCGCGGTCCGCTTCAAGGGCCTGTACCGCGTCGCGTACTTCCTGCCGAACGTCACCTCGGTCGTCGCGATCGCCATCGTCTTCGGCTCGATCTTCTCCACCAACGCCGGCATGGTGAACGCCGTCCTGCACGCGGTGGGCATCGACCAGGTGGCCTGGCTGAACACGCCCTGGGGCATCAAGGTCACCATCGCGGCGCTGATGACCTGGCAGTGGACCGGCTACAACGCCATCATCTTCCTCGCCGGCCTGCAGACCATCCCGGGCGAGCTGTACGAGGCGTCCCGCGTGGACGGCGCCGGCCCGATCCAGACCTTCTTCCGGATCACGCTCCCGCTGCTGCGGCCCACCCTGCTGTTCGTGCTCGTCGTCTCGACGGTCACCGGTCTGCAGAGCTTCTCGGAACCCCAGGTCCTGCTCCAGACCTCCTCCAACGACTCGACCTTCGCGGGCGGTCCGGGCCACTCGGGCCAGACGATGGTCCTCTACTTCTTCCAGCAGACCTTCGACAACAACGACTTCGGGTACGGCGCCGCGGTGGCCTGGGGCATCTTCCTCGTCGTCGTCCTCTTCTCGATCATCAACTGGCGCCTCGTGCAGCGCCGCGGCGACTAGGAAGGGCGCGCATCATGGCTTCCATCAAGGGATCCCGCCGCAGAGGGATCGCGCTGCACCTCCCGCTGATCATCGGCACCCTGCTCTCGGCCTTCCCGTTCTACTGGGCCGTGATCATGTCGACGCACAGCTCGTCGGAGATCTTCTCGTACCCGCCGAAGCTGCTGCCGGGCACGCACTTCCTGGAGAACGTCCGCAATCTCTTCGACGCCGTCGACTTCTTCGGGTCGATGTGGAACTCACTGCTGGTCGCGGTGTCGGTGACCTTCCTGGTCCTGCTCTTCGACTCGCTCGCCGCCTTCGTGTTCGCCAAGTTCGAGTTCCCGGGCAAGAACGTGCTGTTCGGGCTGCTCATGGTCATCTTCATGGTGCCGGCGCAGCTGTCGGTCATCCCGCAGTTCGTGATCATGGCGAAGATCGGCTGGATCGGCTCGATGACCGCGCTGATCGTGCCGGCCGCGGCCAACGCCTTCGGCATCTTCTGGATGCGCCAGTACATGAAGACCGCCATCCACGACGAGCTGCTCGACGCCTCCAAGCTGGACGGCGCGAACTTCCTGCGCCAGTACTGGCACGTGGCCCTCCCGGTGGTCCGGCCGGGTCTCGCCTTCCTCGGCATCTTCACCTTCATGGGCCAGTGGAACGACTTCGCCTGGCCTCTGATCGCCCTCACCAACCCCGGCAACGTGACCCTCCAGGTCGCGCTGTCCCAGCTCAACGGCACCCACGGCACCACCGACTACGGCATCGTGATGACCGGCGCGCTGCTCGCCCTCGTCCCGCTGCTGATCGTGTTCGCGATCGGCGCCAAGCAGATCATCGGCGACCTCGCGAAGGGAGCCGTGCGCGGATGACGGACGATCCCCTGATCGCCCTGCGCCCCTGGGAGGCACCCGAGGTGACCTCCTGGGGGCGGCTGCCCATGAACGCCGTCGACCGGCGCTCCGGAGCACTCCCCCTGGACGGCGACTGGCGTTTCCAGCTGCTGCCCACTCCGGACGCGCCGGTCGGCGGTGCCTGGTCGTCGACGTACGTCCCGGGCGCCTGGACCGTGCAGGGCACCGATGACCTCCCGCAGTACACGAACGTCCGGATGCCGTTCCCCGAGTTCCCGCCCCACTCCCCCGCGGCCAACCCCACCGGCGTCTACGAGCGTGAGGTGGACGTCCCCGCCGAATGGTCCGGACGCCAGATCGTGCTCCAGGTCGGGGCCGCCGAGAGCGTGCTTCTCGTGCACGTGGACGGGCGGCCCGTCGGCATCTCCAAGGACTCCCATCTGGCGGCCGAGTTCGACCTGACGGGACTGGTGCGCGCCGGTGCGCGGAGTGTCGTACGGCTGACCGTGGTGAAGTGGTCGGACGCCTCCCACCTCGAGGACCAGGACCAGTGGTGGCACGGCGGGATCACCCGGTCCGTGCTGCTGTACGCGACGGATCCGCTGCATCTGTCCGACGTGACCGTGCGGGCCTGCTTCGACGGCTCGTTGCGGGTCGACTGCAGGGTGCGGGACGCGGGCGGCGCGCTGCCCGGGGGGTGGTACGTCAGCGGGGAACTGGAGGGTCACCTGCTCGCCCAGGACGCGGAGTTCGACCGGTTCAACGCCGAGGACGAGCGGGTCTCCGACTTCCTCGGCGAGGCCAGGATCCGCACGACCGTCGCGGACGTCCGCACCTGGAACGCCGAGACGCCGGAGTTGTACGCGCTGACCGTCCGGTTGCACCGCGCCGACGGCACGGTCGCCGACACCTCACGGCACCGGATCGGCTTCCGGGACATCGAGATCGCCGGCCGGGATCTGCTGGTCAACGGCGAGCGGGTCTTCATCCGGGGCGTCAACCGGCACGACTTCCACCCGCTGACCGGTCGGACGGTGTCGTACGACGACATGCGCGCGGATCTGGTCACGCTGAAGCGCTTCGGGTTCAACGCGATCCGCACCTCGCACTACCCGAACGACCCGGCGCTGTACGACCTCGCCGACGAGCTCGGCTTCTACGTCGTCGACGAGGCGGACATCGAGTCGCACGACCACGCCCACGAGATCGCCGACGACCCGCGCTACCTGAACGCCTTCGTGGACCGGGTCTCGCGGATGGTGCTGCGGGACAAGAACCACCCCTCGGTGATCATCTGGTCGCTGGGCAACGAGTCCGACTACGGGGCGAACCACGACGCGGCCGCCGGCTGGCTGCGCCGGCACGATCCGACCCGGCCGGTCCAGTACGAGGGCGCGGCCAAGCTCGACTGGGCGGCGGCCGACGACGCCTCCGACATCGCCTGCCCCATGTACGCCTCGCTGGAGGAGTGCGTGGAGCACGCGCTCTCCGGGCGGCAGACCAAGCCGTTGCTCTGGTGCGAGTACTCGCACGCCATGGGCAACAGCAACGGCACGCTCGCGGACCATTGGGCGGCCATCGAGTCCACGCCCGGTCTTCAGGGCGGGTTCATCTGGGAGTTCTGGGACCACGGCATCCTGCAGCGTGTGAACGACGGCAGACCGGTCGGGCGTGGGGGCGCCGGACTCCATGACAACGGTGTCGCCGCGCCCGGATACCGGTGGGCGTACGGCGGCGACTTCGGCGAGACGATCCACGACGGCGCCTTCATCGCGGACGGCGTGGTCTTCCCCGACCGCACGCCCAAGCCGGTGATGTACGAGCACCGGGAGATCGCGGCGCCGGTGCGCATCGAGTGCTTCCGGCACGAGGGCGTCGTGGTCGGCAACCACCAGCACTTCCGGGGCCTGGCCTGGCTGGCCGGGGTATGGGAGCTCTCCCTCGCCGACGGGCGGACCCTGACCGCACCCGCCGAGCTGCCCGATCTGCGGCCCGGTGAGACGGCGGCCGTGCCGCTGCCGTTCGAGCTGCCCGAGGACGGCGGCGAGGCGTGGCTGACGCTGCGGGTGACGACGGCGGCGGACGAACCGTGGGCGCCGCGCGGAACGGTGGTGTGTGTGCCGCAGGTCAGGCTGCGGGAGGCGGTGCCGCAGGCTCCCGCGGTCGTGCGGAACCGTTCCGTCAAGGTCGACGACGAGGGTCTCCTGGTCCACCCCCTGCTCACCTCCGCCCCCACGCTCTCCTTGTGGCGGGCGCCCACCGACAACGACGAGCTG
This sequence comes from Streptomyces sp. NPDC005402, assembly GCF_040606575.1. Lineage (NCBI taxonomy): Bacteria > Bacillati > Actinomycetota > Actinomycetes > Kitasatosporales > Streptomycetaceae > Streptomyces > Streptomyces sp. NPDC005402. The sequence goes on along the minus strand of NZ_JBEXFB010000020.1, from coordinate 84,824 downwards.
GGCGGCATGGCACCGCGCTGGCGTGACTGGGGCCTCGACGCGCTGGTGCGCAAGGTCGCGCACATACGGCAGATCTCCGGACGTGTCACCGTCCGTGCCGAGTACGCCTGTGCAGCCGGCGTCGTCCGTCATGTGCAGGTCCTCACCGCCGTCGAGGGCGGAATCCATGTCGAGGAGTCGGCGGAGCTGCCGGAGGAGCTCGACGACGTGGCACGAGTGGGCTGCGTGTTCGAGACGATCCCCGGGCTCGACCTGATGGAGTGGTACGGACAGGGCCCCTGGGAGTCGTATCCGGACCGCGGCTTCGGGGCGCCGGTCGGCCATCACTCGGTGCCCGTGGACGAGTTGTTCACCCCTTATCTGCGCCCGCAGGAGAGCGGAGGCCGACACGGTGTACGGCATTTCACGCTCTCCGCGCCGGACGCCACCGGCCTCTCGGTCGTCCTGGACGAACCGCGCCAGGTCGGCGTGACCCGCTACCGCGCCGCGGACCTGACCGGCGTGACGCATCACGACGAGCTCGTCCCCAGGGCGGGCTGTGTGGTGCACATCGACGCGGCCCACCGCGGCCTCGGCACCGCCTCGTGCGGCCCTGACACCTTCGCCTCCTATCGCGTCGCGCCGGGCGTCCATCGCTGGAGCTGGACCCTGCGCGCGCTCTGAGTCCCCCTTCTTCCTCACCTCCCTCGTTACGGAGCACACGTGTGTACTTCGCATGAGCACGATCAGGGCGAGGCCGCGCAGGCCGGTGCCGGACGGCGCAGTTTCCTGCGGGCGACGGCACTGCTGGGCGCGGCCGCCACGGCCGGGGTCGCGCTGCCCACGGTGGCCGAGGCCGCCTCGGGTGCGTCCTGGCGTCCCGACACCGAGAGCAGGCGGTTCACGCTCGCCGTCATGCCCGACACGCAGTACCTCTTCGACGGGCCGAGCATCGACAAGGCGCCGGTCGAGGCCTCGCTGCGGTATCTGCTGGAGCACGGCAGGGACGAGAACATCGTGTTCCTGTCCCACCTGGGCGACCTCACCCAGAACGGGGCGGCGGCCGAGTTCGCCGCGATCGGCGACGCGTTCCGGCTGCTCGACCGGCGCGGGGTCGGCTACAGCGTCCTGGCGGGCAACCACGACGTGCAGTCGTCCACCACCGACCAGCGCGGCGCGACGCCGTACCTGGACGTGTTCGGTCCCGACCGGTTCCAGGGCCACAGGACGTTCGGGGGCGCCTCGCCCGACGGTTACAACACGTACCACCTCTTCGAGGCCGCGGGGCGCGAGTGGATGGTGCTCGCCCTGGACTGGCGGCTGTCGGACCAGGGCTACGCCTGGGTGCTGAGCGTCCTGGCCGCCCACCCGAAGACCCCGGTGATCCTGACGACGCACGAGCTGGTCGTCGAGGACGACGCCCTCTCGGACTACGGTCAGCAGCTGTGGGACCGGTTGGTCAAGGACCACGACCAGATCTTCCTCACCCTCAACGGCCACTACTGGCCCGCCGGTCGGGCGACCCGCAGGAACACGGCGGGCAACGACGTCCACCTGCATCTGACGAACTACCAGAACCGGTACTTCGGCGGCGCGGCCATGATCCGCCTGTACCGCTTCGACCTCGACCGCGGCGTGATCGACGTGGAGACGGTCTCCCCGTGGATCCTCGGCCGGGCCTCGAAGGGGCTCAACGAGCTGGAGCGGCAGGAGATCGAACTCAGCGGCGACGCCGACCGGTTCACCGTCGACATCGACTTCGCCTCGCGCTTCGCCGGCTTCGACCCGGTGCCCGCGCGGGCGGCACGACCGGTGTCGAAGATGCTGATACCGGAGACGGCCGCGTACTGGCGGTTCGATTCGGCGGTCTCCGGGACGGTCCGCGACCTCTCCGGACGCGGCAACGACCTCACCGTGGTGTCGGTGGGCGGCGGTTCGCTGGGCTGGTCCGCGGATCACCACCCCGACCAGCCCGGCCACGGCAGCCTGGAGTTCCAGGGGTTCAAGTCGCCGCTGAAGGGCGCCTATCTGCAGACGGTCGACAAGGCGCCGCTCAACTCGGCCGTTTTCAGGGACGGTTACACCATCGAGGCGTTCTACCGCCTCCCCGCGGACTGGGACCCGGACCACAACGCCTGGTCGGGACTGGTCAGTCGGCGGGGCACGGGCGGCGCCGCCGGCAAGTCCGCGGACGACCCCGACGAGCCGCTCGCCACGCTGTCGCTCTCCAACGACCGTGAGCCGCAGTGGGCCATGCGACCGCTCGACCAGGAGGGCATCGCCACCAACTGGGGCCAGGAAACGCCGCTGGAGACCTGGTGGCACCTCGCCGTAGTCAACGACGGCAGGCACACCACGTTGTACGTCCAGGGCTGCCCGGTGGTCCGCAATCCGAAGGCGTCCGCCGTCGGGATCACCTCGGTCGGCAAGCCGTGGCTGCTGGGCGGCTACACCTACGCCGACAGGATCGACCAGATCTTCCACGGCCGGCTCGGTGACGTCCGGATCGTGTCGCGGGCGCTGCCGGTCTCCTCCTTCATGACCCACTGAACCGACTCACCGACTGGGACCACGATGACCGAGCAGCAGCTGCCCTCCTGGGCCGATCCCTCCGTCCACCCCGCCGACCTCGACGCACAGGGTGTGTCGAGGCGCGGACTCCTGCGCCGCGCGGGCCTGTTCGGCGCCGCGTTCGCCCTCGGCTCGGCGGCCACCCCCGCCTTCGCCGCTTCCGGGAAGCGGGGTCTCGGCGGCGAGGACCCGCGCCTCGCCTACCTGGTGGGCGACCACCACGTGCACTCCGTGTACAGCCACGACGCCAAGTACACCTTTTCCCAGCAGGCGCAGGCCGCCGCGAGGTACGGCCTCGACTGGATGGTCTTCAACGAGCACTCCAACTTCGGACACGCCTACTACGGCGCCAAGCTGGAGCACGCGGAGATCGTCAGGGCCCGCGCGGAGAACCCGCGCCAGCTGATCTTCCAGGGCCTGGAGTGGTACATCCCGGCCGCCGAGCACTGCACGGTGTTCGCGGCCCCCGGCCCGCACGAGACCGACCTGCTCACGCGGTTCGAGCTGGCCTACGACGGCAAGCTCCTCAACTACACCGAGGGGTCCGCGGGCGCCGCCGACACCGCACGCAACGAGGCACACGCCGTCAAGGCGATCAAGTGGCTGGCGGAGCAGCGCCGTTCGGGCTACGTGGACGACGTCCTCGTCCTCGCCAACCACCCGCTGCGCCTCGGCATCGACTCCCCGCACGAGATGCGGGGCTGGCGGGACGCCGCCCCCGAGATCATGATCGGCATGGAGGGCGCGCCGGGCGCCCAGGGCGCGGCGATCCCCGGCTGGCGCGGGACGACGTCGATCCGCGGCGAGTACGAGAACAAGCCCTCGGCGCAGTCCTGGCCGGGCTATCCGGCGGACGCGTATCTGACGTACGGCGGCTTCGACTGGGCGACGGCGACCGTCGGCGGGCTGTGGGACTCGATGCTGGCGGAAGGCAGCCTGTTCTCGATCACCACGAACTCCGACAACCACCGCACCGTCTTCGACACCTGGAAGAACGGCGACTGGCCGGCCGGCCAGAACTTCGACAACACCGGCAAGCTGCCCGACCCGGTGAACACCGACACCCCGCAGCCCGGCAGCGACTTTTGGCCGGGCCAGTTCAGCCGCACTCACGTCGGCGTGACCCGCTACGGCTACCGCTCGGTCATGGCGGGCCTGCGCGCGGGCCGGGTCTGGGTGGACCACGGGCACCTCCTCGACGGGCTCGACGTCCGGGTGAAGCGGGACTGCGACCCGGGCCGCGGTGTGACCCTGGGCGGCCGGCTGCGGGTCCGCAAGGGCGAGAAGATCACGCTGTACGTGACGGTCACCAGCGCCTCCCGGGCCAACCCGCAGGGGATCCTGCCGGAGTTGGCGCACCTGGACGTGATCCGGGGCGCGGTGCGTGGTCCGGTGAGCGACCGGGACGGCTGGAAGGCGCCCGACACGAAGGTCGTACAGACGAAGGACGTGTCCGGCCGCAGGGGGACGTACACCCTGCGCATCCCGCTGACCGCAGGGGACGAGTCCTTCTACGTCCGGCTGCGCGGCAGCGACGGCAACCGGCACGGCACGGGCTACCTCGGCGCCTCGGTCGACCCGCACGGACCGATTCCCCACGAGCCCGGCAACGGTGACCCGTGGGCGGACACGTGGTTCTATTCCAACCCCGTCTTCGTTGACATCGCAGGATCCTGACGGTTGGTCACCTCCACGTTCACTTTGCGTAGGCGCCGGCTCACCGCAGGAGTGCGCGAAACGTGTCCGGATCGCTACTCAGAGTTGAAGAACGGATCGATGTCGATTGCCCCTGGCACACCGGTGCCGCCGTTTCGACGGGGCCCTCAGCGCCAATAGGAGGGCCGGGGCGAGGTGCGGTGATTCACCTCCGGCACCATTCGACGAAGAGGGTGGCCACGCCCCCCAATAAGCTCGCCGAATTTCCCGGTCCCCATATCGACAAAATCACATCACCCCATCACGGCAGGCCGGGCCGGGAGAATTCAGAGGCAGAAAATACGGTCCGGGCAGCGGTGAATATGCCGCGTAGATTTATGCAGGAGTGAACACATACTGCATACACCGAACACGCGAGCGACCTCACTTTCGGGCACGATCATCCCGGGCCGACCGGTCGGGAATGATCCTCAAGTGATCGCCATTCACCACTGATGCGCTTACACACAAGACAAACTGAACAAGGCGCGGAACATAGGTACCCAAACGTAACAAGAGGCTCTTTTCACCCGCGCCGAGGCCGCGCCGAGCGCCGTCGGCCCCGCCGCCCAAGTCGACTGCACAAACCCCTCCCCGTGGGGACCCGGGCCAGGGAGTTGCCACCTCGGGTGACCTTTTCCAGGCAGGTGGTGTTTACTGGGTATCGGTCTGAACCTCGACGGGTCCAGGCCCTTTGCGGGAGGCTTCGGGGGTGGTTCCCCGGAGCCTCCTCATTTTCCCTCGCGTTTACCAGTGGGCGCCTCGCCGCTCATCTGCGGTAAAAATTCGCAACAGAGCGCATGGATTATCAACGACCCCCTTGCAGATAAACCCGTATCGATCCATCCCACTCACGGCACTGTGATGCACATCACATGCCCGTGGAAGCGGATGCGGGAACTCCCTCTCGCGAGGGAGAGATTTCCCTCTCCGGGCCCTCGACAGGAAACTTTGCTCTCCGTCATCCGTGACTGGCGATTTCCTGGGGCAGGGGGGTAACTTGTCAAAACGTCTTCGCCTCGCAGCCGACTAACCACCGGACCGACACGCGAGGGAGAGGACCTGGACCCGTCGCCCGGGTGGGCCGCAGCCAGCGGTGCACCCGGATCCCACCCTCACCGGCAAGAAGGACCTCAGACCGATGGACACCGCCATCGCCGACGGCTTCGGCATATCCCCCGCCCGATCTCGTGACACGGCGTCACACCTGACACTGCGTGACGACCCCGGTGCGGCACCGCGGCACGACCGCCCACCCATGACCGCGGCCCGCGCGACCGGGGACCGCTGATGGTCCCCAAGGTCGACGCCTTCCGGACCGCCGACGTCCTCAAGGGGCGCCAGGCCATGCGGCCCGGCAGCTTTCTCGCTCATCTTCCGGACGGGGCCTGGCCGTTGCTGGTCAGCTCCTGGGGTGCCGACAGTCGCGTCTACCAACGCGACGACGAACTGCCCATCGGGCGGGGCGACGAACACGTGCACATCGTTTTGGGCGGCTGCGTCCGACAGGAGCGCCACCCCTTCGGCCCCGGCAAAGGCGCACCCAAGATCATCCGCTTCCGAGGCGTCGGCGAACTGCTCGGCGAGGCCAAGCTCATCGAGCCGGACGCCACGGTCAAGACGACCTGCCTCACCACGACCTGGGTCATGCCCTGCCCCCTGCAGGACATGAACCTCCTCCTGCGTCGGCGCCCCCACATCCAACTGGCCCTGCTGCGCAGCCTGGAGGACCGTAACCGCACCGACGAGATGATCTACGGCACCTTGACCCGCCTGCCCGTGCAACGGGTCAGTGCGCTGCTAGTCCATCTCGCGGCGATCGCCGGGACCGCCGACCCCGCCGAGCCCGGCCAGGTCACCATCCAGGGCCCGAGCCAGAAGGACATGGCGGACGCCCTCCTGCTGGGCGTGTCGACCGTGGAGAACACGCTCCGTCTGCTGCGCAAACCCGGCAAGGACAGCGGTCTGCCCCGTGACGGCGTACTGCGCAGCGGATACCGACAGTTCGTCGTCACGGACCTGCCCGCGCTCCGCCGCACGGCCGGGATCTCGTAGACCAGCGCGACCGCTCCTGGCCCCCGCCCCCGAACGTGTCCCGCGCGCTTCCTCAGGGGGTGTGCGTGCGCGTTCTCATGAACGGATCACACCCATGATGTCCAGCACGACCATCTCGGCCGCCGGAGGAGACACGGGATCCGCCCTGGTGGGCGTCGTCTGCGGCGTGGCCGCGACCTTGATCGCGGTTCTCACCTTCCGTCATCACCGGCAGGCGCTCGCCTGGATCAAGCGCATGCGCAGGTCCGACGAAGACGGACACGACTTCGACGACGCCACGACCTACCTCAAGAGGCTCGTCGAGAAGCTGTGCGGAGACGCTCACAAGCCGTGCCGCGCGGCGGACTTCGAGCCGCTGCACGGCCTGCGCCACCTCCTCGAGGACACCGCACAGGGTACGGAGCCCATCCGCCCCGAACTCCAGGCCGTCGTGGAACGCCTCGACCGCTATCTGGCCACGGTGCTTTCGCCGGTACCGGCGACGGGCCAGATCGCGAGCGCCGAACTGAACGCGCGCCTGGAGGCCGCGATGCAACAGGAATACGCCCGCATCGAGCTCAAGAACGCCGTCGGCGTCGCGCTGCAGCGGATCCGCACCCTGCGCAGGGCGACCTGATCAGGCGTAGAACCGCGACAGGCTCTGGAGCACCGCCGCCGGCTTGGCCCCGCCCTCGATCTCTATCGCCCCGTCCACGGTGATCTGCACACCGCCCGGCACCTCCTCGACGTCCGTGAGCTTGGCGACGAGGCGGATGCGGGAGCCCACCTTCACCGGGGAGGGGAAACGGACCTTGTTCAGGCCGTAGTTGACCTTCGTGGTGACGCCCTGGACGTCCAGGAGCTCGGTGAAGAGCGGGATGAACAGCGAGAGGGTGAGGTAGCCGTGCGCGATGGGGGCGCCGAAGGGGCCCGCCGCCGCCTTCTCGGGGTCCACGTGGATCCACTGGTGGTCGCCCGTGGCGTCGGCGAAGGTGTTGATGCGCTCCTGGGTGACCTCGATCCACTCGCTGGTGCCGAGGTCGCCGCCGGCGAGCTTCTTCAGTTCGTCGATGCCGTTGACGGTGACGCTCATGTAGCTGTCCTTGCCTATGAGTTGGAGCCGTAGCGCTTGCGCACCCGGGACTTGAGGAGCTTGCCGGAGGCGGTGCGCGGAAGTTCGTCCGCGACCACCACCGACTTGGGGATCTTGTACTTGGCGAGTCGCCCGGCCAGCGAGGCCAGGACCTCGTCGGGGTCGGGGGTGGCGCCCTCGCGGGGGACGACGACCGCCCGCGGCACCTCGCCCCACTTGTCGTCCGGGACGCCGATGACCGCGCACTCGGCGATGTCCGGATGACCGAGGAGCAGGTCCTCGATCTCGGCGGGGTAGATGTTCTCGCCACCGGAGATGATCATGTCCTTGATGCGGTCGACGATGAAGACGTATCCGTCCTCGTCGACCCGGGCCGCGTCCCCGCTGCGGAACCAGCCGTCCGCGAAGGAGGCGGCGGTCTCCTCGGGCAGCCCCCAGTAGCCGGGCATGACGTGCGGGCCGCGGAGCACGACCTCGCCGGTCTCGTCGGCGTCGACGGGCGCCAGGTCCGGCCGTACGACCCGGACGTCGCTGAAGAAGTGCGGCACACCCGCCGAACCCGCCTTGCTGATGGCGTGCTCGGCGTCCAGGAACAGGGTTCCGGGCGAGGCCTCGGTCATGCCGTAGCCCTGGAGGAAGGTGAGCCCGCGCTCCTGGTAGGCGGCGATGAGGGGTGTCGACACCGGTGAGCCGCCACAGGTGAGGATCCGCAGCGACGACAGGTCCGCGTCCGCCCAGCGCGGGTGCCTCGCCACCTGCTCGAACATCGTCGGCACCCCGAACATGAAGGTGATCCGGTGCTGCTCGATCAGGTCGAAGGTGGCGCTCGGGTCGAAGGCCTCGACCAGGACGCAGGTGCCTCCCTTGAGCAGCACCGGGAGCGTCAGCATGTTCAGGCCCGCCGTGTGGAACAACGGGGCGGAGACGAGGGCGCGTTCGTCGGCGATCAGGTCGGTGTCGACGAGGACGTTGATCGCGTTCCAGGTGAGGTTGCCGTGGGTGAGCATGGCGCCCTTGGGGCGGCCGGTGGTGCCCGAGGTGTACATGATGATGCAGGTGTCGTCGGCCGAGACCGGCTCGTCGATCGGCTCGGCCGGTGACTCGGCGAGCAACTGCTCGTACTCGGCGCCGACTTCGACGTACGTCCGCACGTCGGTGCTGCCCGGCAGTCCGGCGACGAGACCCGCGTGCGAGGGGCCGTAGACCAGTGCCCTGGCTCCGGAGTCGGAGAGCTGGTAGCCGATCTCCGGTCCGGCGAGGCGGGTGTTGAGGGGGACGAAGACCGCGCCGAGGGTGCCGGCGGCGAACAGCGTCTCCAGGTAGGAGGGGTGGTTGGGGCCGAGGTAGGCGACCCGGTCGCCGCGCCGGATGCCCCGGGCACGCAGGGCGTGCGCGAGGCGGGTGACGCGGGTGTGCAGCTCGGCGTAGGTGACCGTCGTGTCGCCGTGGATCAGGGCGGTGCGGTGCGGGGTCTTGCGGGCCCGGCGTGCGGGCCACGAACCCAGTCCCTCGTTGCGCATCTGGGGCCCCTTACGGCTTGGTCAGCCCGAGCAGACGGGCGGCGTTCTCCTTGAGGATCTTCGGCTTCACCTCGTCCTTGATCGACAGCTTCGCGAAGTCGGCGAGCCAGCGGTCGGGGGTGAGGACGGGGAAGTCGGAGCCGAAGAGGACCTTGTCCTTGAGCAGCGTGTTCGCGTACTGCACGAGCTGCGGCGGGAAGTACTTCGGCGACCAGCCGGACAGGTCGATGTGCACGCCCGGCTTGTGGGTGGCGACGGCGAGGGCCTCGTCCTGCCAGGGGAACGACGGGTGCGCCAGGATGATCTTCAGGTGCGGGAAGTCGGCCGCCACGTCGTCCACGTGGAGCGGGTTGGAGTACTTGAGGCGGATGCCGCCGCCGCCCGGGACTCCGGCGCCGATGCCCGTCTGGCCCGTGTGGAAGAGGGCGATGGTGCCCGTCTCCTCGATCACCTCGTAGAGCTCGTAGGCCACCGCGCGGTCGTTGGGGAAGAAGCCCTGGATGCTGGGGTGGAACTTGAAGCCCTTCACCCCGTACTCCTCGACCAGGCGGCGGGCCTGCTTGACGCCCGCCTTGCCGCGGAAGGGGTCGATGGAGGCGAAGGGGATCAGCACGTCGGAGTTGGCGGCCGCCGCCTCGGCGACCTCCTCGTTCGGGACGGGCGCGGTGCCGGTCGCGGACTCGGCGTCCACCGTGAAGATCACGGCGGCCATCTTCCGCTCGCGGTAGTAGGCGGCGGTCTCCTCCAGGGTCGGCTTCCGCTTGCCCTCGACCTTGAAGTAGGCGGAGGAGGCGTCGTGCAGATCGTCGTCCAGCGAGGAGTGCCCCTTGGAGGAGACCTCCGCGTGGGTGTGCACGTCGATGGCGACCAGCTCGTCGATGTCCATCAGGCCTCCGGAAGCTTCGGTGCCGGGATGCCGACGGTCTGCAGTTCGGCGCCGACCGACGTCGGGAAGGCGTCGGCCAGGGTCTCGGGGGTCCAGCCGCCGTCGGCGTAGGCGGTCTTGATCTCCTGCGGGTGGGACCAGAGTGCCACCTTGTCGCCGCCGATGCCGATGGCCTGACCGGTGATGCCCCGGGCGGCCTCGGAGGCGAGGAAGGGGACGAGGGCCGCGCAGTCCTCGGGGGTGCCGAAGCCCTCGCCCTTGCGCAGGAAGTCCGGCAGCGCCTCGCCGTTCTTCATGGCCTCGATGTACGGGGCGAAGGCGGGGATGGTCTCGGTCATCGCGGTGGCCGCGACCGGCACGATCGCGTTGACCGTGATGTTCGCGCGGCCCAGCTCCATGGACCAGGTGCGGGCGAAGGCGGCGATGCCGGCCTTGGCGGCGGCGTAGTTCGTCTGACCGAAGTTGCCGCGCTGCCCGGCCGGGGAGCCGACCAGGATCAGGGTGCCGCCCTCGCCCTGCTCGCGCATCCGGACGGCAGCGGCCCGGGCGCAGGTGAAGGTGCCCTTGAGGTGGGTGGTGATCACCGCGTCGAAGTCGTCGTCGGTCATCTTCCACAGCACCTTGTCGCGCAGGATGCCCGCGTTGGTGACCAGGACGTCGAGCCGCCCGAACTCCGCCACGGCCCGGTTGACCAGGCGCTCCGCGGCCTCCGTGGTGCCGACCGGGACGACCTCGGCGACGGCGGTGCCGCCCGCCTCGGCGATGGACTTCACGGCCTGCTCGGCGACCGCCTCGTCGACGTCGTTGACGACCACGGAGGCGCCGTGGGCGGCAAGGGCGTGCGCGTAGGCGAGGCCGAGGCCCCGGCCACTGCCGGTGACGACGGCGACCTTGCCGGAGAGATCGATGCTGGGCACGAGCGGGTCCCTTCACGAGCTGATGCTTCGGGTGCGGCTACGAGATCGAAGCTAAGAGCAATAATTGGTGACGTCAATAGTTGTTGGCGACCTTCGGGTGCGTCATGCTGGAATCTCCCTGACACACCGAGCACGAGGAGCCCGCCATCACACGCCAGCACGTCACCCCGAAGCCCATCGACTCGGAGGAGCCGTGGATGCGCGGGCTGCACGCGGACACCGGTTACCTGCTGTACCGCCTGGGCCTGCGCTCGGGTCAGCTCTTCAACACGTTCCTCCAGGAGTCGGGGCTCAGGCTGCGGCACTACGCGGTGCTGCGCTATCTCGCCGGCGCCGAGGGCGCCCTCCAGCGGGAGCTGAGCACCCGGCTGGGTTACGACCCCAGCGCGATCGTCGGCCTCGTCGACGACCTGGAGAAGCTCGGGATGACCGAGCGCCGCCCCTCCCCGGACGACCGCCGCAGCAAGATCGTCGTACTCACCGAGAACGGCCGGGCCTTCCTGCGCGGCACCGACGAGGCGGGCCGCCGGGTGACCAACGACCTGCTCGCGCCGCTGGACCCCGCGGAACGCGAGACGCTCCAGTCCCTCCTGCTGAGGGTCGCCGACCGGCCATGACCGCCCTTCCCGACTCCCGGCCGGGCTCGGGCCGCGGCGCCCCCACCGCCCCGGACCGGCTGCTGTCCGTGCTCGCCGCGTTCGACCACGACCACCCGGCGCTGTGCCTGACCGACATCAGCCGACGGGCCGGGCTGGCGCTGACGACCACACACCGGCTGGTGGGCGCGCTGACCGACTGGGGCGCACTGGAGCGGGACGACGCCGGGGTCTACCACGTCGGGCTCCGCCTCTGGGAGGTCGCCGCGCTCGCGCCGCGCGGCGTCGCGCTCAGGCAGCTGGCGCTGCCGTACCTGGAGGACCTGTACGAGGCCACCCACGAGAACGTGCAGTTGGCGGTGCGGGACGGCTCGGACGTCGTCTACATCGAGTGGATCGCGGGGCGTTCGTCGGTCGGCGTGCACATCCGGGTCGGGGCGCGCTGGCCGCTGCACGCCACCGGGGTCGGCCTGGTGCTGCTGGCGCACTGCGAGCCGCGGGAGCAGGAGGAGTACTGCGCGGCCCCGCTCGCGATCTTCACGCCGTACACCATCACCGAACCGGCGAAGCTGCGCCGGGTCCTGGCCGAGGTCCGGCGCACCGGCGTGGCGGTGAGCAGTCGTCAGGTCACCGACGACGCCCTGTCGGTGGCGGCCCCCGTGTGCGGACCCGACGGGACGGTGGTCGCGGCCGTGTCGGTCGTCGTGCCCCAGGCGGACGCCCAGGTACCGGCGCTGATCCCGGCGGTACGGCTCGCGGCGCTCGGGATCTCGCGGGCGCTGGGCTGGCAGCCGACGGTCACGCCACGGTCGGGCGCGGGACATCCCTCTCACCGGTGAGGCCCCGACGCCGAGGAGCCGCTCATGTCCGCCGCCCGGTCCAGGTACGGGACCCGATGACTGATCCCCACGAGGGGACCCGCAGCGCCAGGGATCTCCCGGCCCCTGGGCCGAAGCCCGCGAACGCGCCCCGTACCGGCACCGGATATCCCCCTCACCGGTGAGGCCCCGACGCCGAGGAGCCGCTCATGTCCGCCGCCCGGTCCAGGTAAGGGACCCGACCACTGATCCCCACAAGGGGACCCGCAGCGCCAGGGATCTCCCGGCCCCTGGGCCGAAGCCCGCGAACGCGCTCCGTTCCGGCACCGGATATCCCCCTCACCGGTGAGGCCCCGGCCCCACCGGCGTCGTGATACTGGAACGGCCCCGGCCCCGAGGAGCCGCTCATGTCCGCCGCCCGGTCCTGGTACGCCCCCGTCGTGACCCGTATGAGGACGACGAACCCGTACGTCGTCGACAGCGCGCTCGCCGTGCTCGTGCTGTTCGCCGCTTCCCTGCAGTGGATGTTCCCGGACGAGGGCGACGACCGGCTGACCCTGGTCGGCTGGCTGTTGGGCGCCGCCACCGCCGTCCCCCTGGTCTGGCGCCGCCGCCACCCCTACGCGTGCGCCCTGGCCGTCTCGGCGGCCACCACGGCGATGGCCTACTACCACGCGCCACCGCCGGACGTGCTCTACGGCGGACTGGTCGTCCTCTACACCATGGCCGCCCAGGGTCTGCCCTGGCAACGCCGCACGATGCTGGCGAGCTGGCTGCTCGGGGCCGTGCTGACCATGCGGCACAAGGAGCACTCCGAGCCCTTCGAGTACGCCTTCCACATCACCGGCATGATCTGCGCCTACGGCCTCGGCGTACTGGCCCGCGTCCAGCGCGCGTACACCGCCGCCGTCGAGGACCGGGCCCGCCGGCTGGAACGGGAGCGGGCCGCGGAGACCGCGCGGGCCATCGCCCAGGAACGCTCCCGGATCGCCCGGGACATGCACGACATCCTGGCCCACGCGGTGAGCCTGATGGTCGTCCAGGCGGAGGCGGGACCGGTCGTGGTGCGCAGTGATCCGGCCCGCGCCGAGGCCGCGTTCGAGGCGATCGCCGCCAGCGGCCGGGACGCGATGGCCCAACTGCGACGGATTCTGGGCGTGTTGAAGGAGGAGGAGCGCCGGGGTGGCGCCGCCCGGCTGCCTCAGCCGGATCTCGCCGGGCTCCCGTCCCTGGTCCGGCAGGTCTCCGAGTCGACGGGACTGCGGGTCGAGTCGACCGCGCGGGGCAGACCGCGCCCTCTGCCCCCGGACACCGAGGTCGCCGCCTACCGCGCGGTGCAGGAAGCCCTGACCAACACGGTGAAGCACGCGTACGCTTCCTGCGCACAGGTGGAACTCGACTGGGCGGAGGACGAGTTGACCCTCACGGTGACCGACGACGGCAGGGGGCCGGCGGGCACGCGCGGCGGGCACGGGCTGATCGGCCTCAGGGAGCGCGCGGCCGCCTGCGGGGGCAGCGCGGAGACCGGCCCGGGACCGGAGGGGGGCTTCCGGGTCGTCGTACGGCTGCCCGCCGTCGCGGACCGGGAAGCGGCCCTCGGGTGAGCATCCGGGTGGTCGTCGCCGACGACCAGGAACTGGTCCGCAGCGGCTTCACCATGATCCTGGAGGCGCAGCAGGACATCGAGGTGGTCGCCGAGGCCGGGGACGGCGCCGAGGCGGTCGCCGCGGTGGAGCGTCACACCCCGGACGTTCTGCTCCTCGACATCCGGATGCCCGTCATGGACGGCCTGGAGGCGGCCCGGCGGGTGTGCGCCCGGTCGAGCTGCAAGGTGGTCATGCTGACCACGTTCGACCTCGACGAGTACGTGTACGACGCGCTGTACGCCGGAGCCAGCGGCTTCCTCCTCAAGGACGTGCGCCGCGACGACCTCGTGCACGCGGTCCGCGTGGTCGCGGGCGGCGACTCGCTGCTCGCTCCGACCATCACCCGCCGCCTGGTCGCGGACATCGTGCGCCGCCGCCGCGAGGAGGCCACCACCGGGGCCACCCCGGACCGCCTGGACGTCCTGACGGCCCGCGAGGTGGAGACCCTGCGGATGCTGGCCCGGGGCCTGTCCAACGCGGAGATCGCCACGACCCTGTTCGTGAGCGAGCACACGGTCAAGACCCATGTCAGCAATGTGCTCGGCAAGTTGGGGCTGCGGGACCGCGTCCAGGCGGTGATCTGCGCGTACGAGACAGGCCTGGTGGCCCCGGGTGCTCCCTAGTCCCCGAGTTCGGTGAAGAGGGTCAGCTGAAGCGAACCAGGCGCTTCCAGGCGGGAGTTGAGCGAGTTCCAAGGCGTGCTGGTCGGTTCGGCGACCACCTCCGCACCCGCCTCGGCCAGCCTGGCCGTCATGACGGTCGAGTCGTCGACCTCGAAGGCGACCCTGATGTGCCCGGCGACCCGCCGGCCGACCTCCACCTCGTCGATGAACGCCGCATGGTTAGGATCCGTCAGCTCCAGCGTCGCCCGCCCCGCCTCCAGAATGGTCACCCGCCCGTCGGGCGAAGAGAACGCGGCGCGTTCCGGCAGCCCGAGGACGTCCCGGTAGAAGCGCAACGCCTCGTCGTAGTCGTCCGCCGTGACGACGAGACGGAGTTCACGGACGGCGGGCGGTACCTCGGACATGCGGCCTCCTAGATGGTCTCTCCCGTCTCCAACTCCGCGACCGGTACCGAAGATTCCTCCCTCCCCGGAGTGAGGGAGAATCCCGTCTCACCCGTACGGCGGAGGCCCGGAAACCGCCCGCCCCGGCGATCCGGTGATCACGCCCGCGGCATGAGTCTGAGGTCGGTACCACTCCTCAACTCGCCGGGAGGCGACCGTGCTCTCCACACTCGCCAGGGCAGCGACCCGCCGCCCGCTGACCGTCATCGGCCTCTGGGCCGCCTTTCTGCTGCTGGGCTTCGGCCTCGGCACGGGCGTCTTCGCCGACCTCTCCGACGATGTGCCCGACGTGCCCGGCACCGAGTCCGACGCGGCCGACGACCATCTCTCCGGCGTGGACCCGGCCGGCGAGTCCGTCACCGCGGTCGTCGCGGGCGAGTCCGTCTCCGACGCGGCCCTGCGCGCCCAGGTCGAGCGAACCGTCGCCGAGGTCCGCGGGATCGCCGGGGTGGCCGACGTGCCGGACCCGTACACCACCCCCGGTCTCCTCGCCCGTGACGGACAGGCGCTCGTCATCCCCGTCACCTTCGAGGGCGGCCTCAGCGACGAGGCCGAGGAGAAGGCGACCGACACGGCCGTCAGGACGATCAAGCGGATCGACGCGCCCGACGTCCACGTCAGCGGCGGCGAACTGCTCGGCCGACAGCTCGGCGAGCGCGCCCAGGAAGACGTGAAGAACGCCGAGTTGATCTCCCTTCCGGTCGTACTCGCCCTGCTGCTGGTCGTGTTCGGGGGACTGCGCGCCGCCGCGCTGCCGCTGGTGATCGCGGTGAGCGGGATCGCGGGCGCGTTCCTCGGACTGTTCGCCTTCAGCCAGGTCACCGACATCTCGGTGTACGCGATCCAGGTCACCACCATGCTCGGCCTCGGACTCGCCATCGACTACGCCCTGTTGATGCTGGTGCGCTTCCGCGAGGAACGACGGCACACCGACGACCTGGTCGAGGCCGTGCACCGCACGGTCGACGCGGCCGGCCGGACCGTCCTGTTCTCCGGGCTCACCGTGGCCGTCAGTCTGACCGGGCTGCTGGTCTTCCCGAGCGTGTTCCTGCGCAGCATGGGCCTGGCGGTCGCCGCCGTCGTGGTGGTCGACATGCTGGCCGCGATCACCCTGCTGCCCGCGCTGCTCACGAAGTTCGGCGGGCGGATCCGGCCCTCGAAGGCACGCTCCGCGGACGAGGAGGGCCGGGTCTTCGCTCGCCTGGCCCGCTTCGCGCAGCGCCGCCGGATCGCCGTTCTGGTCATCGTCGTCCCGGCTCTGCTGGTCCTCGCCCTGCCCGTGACCGGCCTGCGCATCGCCATCGGTGACGCCCGGCAACTGCCCGCAGGCACCGAGGCCCGGCAGTTGTACGACACCGTGGGCGCGCACTTCCCGAAGGGCACCGGCGTCTCCCCCGTGGTCGTCGTCCTCAAGCCCGGCACCGACACCGCGACCGCCGACCGGATCCGCGCCCTGGTCCCGAACGCCGAGTCCCGCCGACTGCCGGGCGGCAACACCGTCGTGGAGCTCCAGCCGCCCGGCAGCGCGGACGGCGGGGCGGCCACCGGCCTGGTCGAGCGGGTACGGGACGTGCGTGGCGACGAGCCCGTCGAGGTGACCGGGGTCGCGGCCCGGCTGGTCGACTTCCGCGCCATGCTCGCCGACCGGGCGCCCTGGGCGGCGCTGACCGTCCTGGCCGCCGTCTTCGTCCTGCTGTTCGCCTTCACCGGCTCGGTGCTGATCCCGCTGCGCACCATCGCGACCACCCTGCTCAGCCTGGGCGCGGCGCTCGGCGTGGTGGTGTGGGTCTTCCAGGACGGCCACGGGGCCGGGCTGCTCGGCGGCGAGGGCCTGGGCGCGCTGAGCCTGACCGCCCCGCCGCTGATCGTGTCGATCGCCTTCGGGCTCGCCATGGACTACGAGCTGTTCATCCTGGCCCGGATGCGGGAGTCCCGGCAGCGCACCGGCGACGATCAGGGAGCCGTGGTGACCGGGCTGCGCCGCTCCGGGCGGGTCGTCACCTGTGCCGCGCTGCTGCTCGCCGTGGTCTTCGGCGCCTTCATGACCGGCGGGTTCTCCCCCATCCTCCAGATCGGTCTCGGCCTGACCCTGGCGGTGCTGATCGACGCGACGGTCGTACGGATGCTGCTGGTCCCGGCGACCATGGCGCTGCTCGGCCGGCGTGCCTGGTGGGCGCCCGAGCCGCTGCGCGCGCTGCACGACCGGTTCGGGCTGCGGGAGGCGGCCACGCCCGAGCGGTCCGTGTCGGCGAACGTCTGACGGACGGGCGGCGGTGCCCCGGCGGTCGGTGGCCGGGGTTCCGCCGTTCCCCGTGTCCGTCGGTGGTCGAGGCGTCTCTCGACGTCTCCTCATCGGAATCTCAGCCAGTGGCCCGGCGATTCAAAGGATCGCCCCAGGTGCGAGGCGCACGCTGCACCCGCAAAGGCGGATATCTCAGGAAGGCCTGCAGTGGGCGACTCGCACATATCGAACCGGTCCGAGCAGTCGGAGAAGTGGTCCCGGCGCGGGATCCTCGCCGCGCTCGGCGCCCTACCGGCCGCGACCCTGCTGACGGGGTGCAGCGGCGGTTCGGCGGACGCCTCCCAGGGGTCGGAGGCGACCACGTCCGTGCGGGCGGCGGCCAAGAAGGCCGTCGTCTCGGTCACCCCGGCTGACGGCACCACGAAGGCCGGCTTCGCCACCCCCGTCGAGATCACGGTCACGGACGGCACCCTCACCTCGGTGAAGGTCACGGGCAACGACGGCTCCGCACTCGACGGAAGCTACAACGCCACGAAGACGAAATGGACCTCCTCCAGGAACCCGTACTCGGGCACCAAGTACACGGTCGCGGTCACGGCGGCGGGCGGCACCGAGGAGACGGCGACCTTCACCACCAGGTCCCCCGGCGAGACGTTCGTGGGCTACTTCACCCCCGAGGCCGGCTCCACCTCCGGCGTCGGCATGCCCGTGTCGATCAACTTCACCCATGCCGTGTCCGACAAGGCCGCCGTCCAGAAGGCCATCACCGTGACCGCGGAGCCCGCGGTGGAGATCGTGGGCCACTGGTTCAGCGACACCCGGCTCGACTTCCGGCCCGAGACCTACTGGGCGGCCGGCACGAAGATCACGCTCAGTCTGCGGCTCAAGGACGTCCAGGGCACGGACGGCGTCTACGGCGTCCAGTCGAAGGACGTCACCTTCCACATCGGCCGCGAGCAGATCAGCACGGTCGACCTGTCCGCCAAGGAGATGGTGGTCGCGCGGAACGGTGCGACGACCGCCACCTACCCGGTCAGCGGCGGCGACTCCGACCACACCACCTGGTCCGGGATCATGGTGATCAGCGAGCGGTTCAAGCAGACCCGCATGGAGTCCTCGACGGTCGGGCTCGGCGACGAGTACGACATCTCCGACGTCCCGCACGCCCAGCGCCTGACCACCTCCGGGACCTTCGTGCACGGCAACTACTGGGCGGCCACCTCGGTGTTCGGCCACGAGAACACCAGCCACGGCTGCGTCGGCCTGCATGACGCCAAGGGCGCGAACGACAGCTCCGTGGACGGTTACGAGTTCTACGAGAGCTCCCTGCTCGGCGACGTCGTCATCGTGAAGAACTCCGGCGAGAAGACCGTCGAACCGTCCAACGGACTCAACGGCTGGAACCTGTCGTGGTCGGACTGGAAGGCCGGCAGCGCGGTCTAGAGGTCACAGGAGCCTGGCCAGCGCGGCCTCGGAGGGGCTTCCCGGCACCGCCTGGTAGACGATGATCACCTGCTGCTCGGCGCCCCCGACGGTGAGTGCCTGCCGCCGCAGGGCGAGCTCACCCACGACCGGATGCGCGAAGCGTTTGAGCTCGTCTCGGGAGGGCCGCACGTCGTGCCGCGCCCAGAGGCCACGGAAGTCCCCGTCCGCCTCCAGTTCGGCGACGAGCCGCGCGACCCCGGGATCGCGCGGGTCGGCCTCGGCGCGCAGGGCGGCGGCCGTCTGCGCGGCGATCCCGGGCCAGTCCGGGAACAGCCGGCGGGCCGCCGGGTCGAGGAACATGTCCCGGGCCAGGTTGCGCCCGGGCTCGTACATCGGGGCGAGCGCGCGGGCCCACTTGTTGGCGGCCAGCACGTCGAACCGCCGGTCGCGCACATACGCCGGGGTGCCCGCCCACGCGTCGATCAACTGGTGCAGGTCCGGGGCCACTTCGGTCTCCGTCGGCCGTACGGGACCGGGCGCGGCGAGCGCGAACAGGTGCGCCGAGGCGTCCGTGTCCAGCTCCAGCGCCCGGGCGAGCGCCCGCAGCACCTGCGGTGACGGATGCTGGTCGACGCCCTGTTCCAGACGGGTCAGATACGGCTCGCTGATGCCGGCCAGCCGGGCCAGTTCGTCGCGACGCAGTCCCGCGACCCGGCGCCTGCCGTGCGCGGGCAGGTCCGCACGCGAGGGCGGGATCCGTCCCCGCCGGGCTTTGAGGAACTCTCCGAACGCGTTGTCGGCCGCCATGCCGGGAAGGGTAACCCTCCGGGGGTGCTGGCTGCCGTCCGGTGGAGGGCGCAGGGTCGAGGGCATGGAGAAGACCTGGTTCATCACCGGCGCGTCCCGCGGCTTCGGCCGGATCTGGGCCGAGGCCGCACTGTCCCGAGGCGACCGCGTGGCCGCCACCGCCCGCCGCGTCGAGTCCCTGAAGCCCCTCGCCGACACCTACGGCGACAGCGTCCTGCCCCTCACCCTCGACGTCACCGACCGAGCGGCCGCCTTCACCGCCGTGCAGCGGGCCGCCGACATCTTCGGCCGCCTCGACGTGGTCGTCAACAACGCGGGCTACGGCCTGTTCGGCATGGTCGAGGAGACCACCGAGGAACAGGCCCGCGCCCAGCTGGACACGAACGTGCTCGGCCCGCTGTGGGTGACCCAGGCCGCTCTGCCGGTCCTGCGCGCCCAGGGCGCCGGGCACATCCTTCAGGTGTCCAGCATCGGCGGCCTGGCCGCGTTCCCCTCCCTGGGCCTCTACAACGCCTCCAAGTGGGCGCTGGAGGGCATGAGCGAGGCGCTCGCCCAGGAGGTCGGCCCGCTCGGCGTCCGCGTCACGATCGTCGAACCCGGCCCGTACGGCACCGACTGGTCCGGCTCCTCCGCGGTGCACACCGAGCCCCTCGCCGCCTACGAGCCGATCCGCGAGGCACGCCGGGCCGGGGCCGCGGCCCGCGCACCCCAGGACCCCGCGGCCACCGCCGAGGTCATCCTCGAACTGGCCGACACGGACAAGCCACCCCTGCGGCTCTTCCTGGGCACGTACCCCTATCCCGTCGTCGAGGCCGCCTACCGACAACGACTCGACACCTGGAACGCCTGGCGCCCACTCGCCACCAAGGCCTGACGGCCGGTCGCGACGCCGACACACGGGAGTTGGGCGGACACATCGACGGTGCGGGCCCAGGGGCGGCCCCGGGGGCGGGCGCCCCGCATGGACGGCTAAAACACCTGACACCCACCCGCCACGAAAGCCCGCCGTCGAACCCGACCCCGACACACGGCCGTTGGTCCAACACACCGACCGGACGACCCCCAGGGCGGGGCGCCCCGCATGGACAGCTGGAACACCTGACACCCACCCGCCACGATGGCCCGGCCGTCGAACCCGACGCCGAAACCTGGCAGTTGGGCGACGCATGGGCAGGACGGTCCCCAGGGCGGGCGCCGCGCTGGACACTGGAGCGTCTGGCGCCCACTCGCGACAAGTGCCTGACCACCTGTCGCGACGTCGGCACACGGCAGTCCGGCGAGCGCATCGCCAGGGCGGCCCCCAGGGTTGGCACCCCGCCTGGACACCTCGAACACCTGACACCCACTCACCACGGAAGCCCACCGCCGAATGCGACCCGGCACAAGGCAGTTCAGCAAGCACACCGCCAGGGCGCGCCCCCGGGCGCGGTGGTTTCGCACGGGGCGCCTGCTCGATCGAAAGCGTCGCGTGTCCCCCGAGCCGAGACCTGACTGCACACGGCATCCGGGCCCGGGTCCCGGTCGACGCGAACAATCCGACCACCGCTGCACTCGCCCTGCCCACGCTCACCGACCAGGCCCACGCGAGGCCCACGTCTCAGCGCCCCCCACCGGACGTCGAGCGGATCGGACCCACGCCGGAGACCGACCGGACGACCTGCACCGGGCACCGCGTCGAATCCCGCGCGCCGGGACCGTGGAGTCGGATTCACGGGGTGAACTCACCTGGGGCGCAGCGACTTTCACTGTTTCACCTCTTGACGACCGGAGTGGCCGAGAGCACATTGGGCGCACTTTGAGAGCGCTCTCAGACAGTGCGCTCGAAGAGCACGCAACCCCGCACGCAACCCCGCACCCCACCCCGTACCCGAGAGGCTCCCCCATGAGTGAAACCTCCGGCATACCCAGACGGCGACGGGCTCTCGTCGCCGTGCTGAGCACCCTCGGCCTGGCCGCCGCCCTAGCGACGGCCGCCACCCTCCCCGCCGACGCCTCCGCCCCCACGCCTCCCACGGGCTGGTCGCAGGTCTTCCTGGACGACTTCAACGGCTCCGCCGGAACCGGCGTCTCCACCACCAACTGGCAGTACGCGACCGGGACCTCCTACCCCGGCGGCCCCGCCAACTGGGGCACCGGCGAGGTCGAGAGGATGACCAACAGCACGAGCAACGTCGCGCTCGACGGCAACGGCAACCTGCGCATCACCCCGCTGCGCGACTCGGCCGGCAACTGGACCTCGGGCCGCATCGAGACCAACCGCACCGACTTCCAGCCCCCGTCGGGCGGCAAGCTGCGCGTCGAGGCTCGCATCCAGATGCCCAACGTCACCGGCACCGCGGCCGAGGGCTACTGGCCCGCCTTCTGGATACTGGGCGCGCCCTACCGCGGCAACTACCAGAACTGGCCGGGCGTGGGCGAGCTGGACATCATGGAGAACGTCCAGGGCATGAACCGGGTGTGGGCCACGATGCACTGCGGCACCAACCCGGGCGGCCCCTGCAACGAGACGACGGGTATCGGCAACAACGTCGCCTGCCCCGGCTCGACCTGCCAGTCCGGCTTCCACACCTACACGATGGAGTGGGACCGCTCGGCGAGCCCCGAGACGATCCGCTTCCTCGTGGACGGCACCCAGTTCCACTCGGTCAACGCGAACCAGGTGGACGCGACGACCTGGGCCAACGCCACCCAGCACGGCTTCTTCATCATCCTCAACGTGGCGATGGGCGGCGCCTTCCCCGACGCGTTCGGCGGCGGCCTCGACTCCGGCACCCAGTCCGGCGTGCCCATGGTCGTGGACTACGTCCAGGTGCTGTCGGCGGGTGGGGGCGGTACCACGCCGCCGCCCACGGGTGGTGTCGACGCCTACAGCACCATCCAGGCGGAGGCCTACAACAGTCAGAGCGGTGTCGGTACCGAGACCACGACCGACACCGGCGGCGGCCAGAACATCGCCTCGCTCGCCAACGGTGACTGGGCGCTGTACCAGAACGTCAACTTCGGCTCCACGGCGGCGACCCAGTTCGTCGCGCGGGTGGCGAGCGGCGCGGCGGGCGGTGTCAGCGGTCTGGTCGAGGTGCGCCTGGACAGCCGTACCGCCACTCCGGTCGGCAGCTTCGCCCTCGCCAACACCGGGGGCTGGCAGTCCTGGAGGACGGTCCCGGCGAACATCGGCGCCGTCACCGGCACCCACAACGTCTATCTGACCTTCACCAGCGGCCAGCCTGCCGACTTCGTGAACGTGAACTGGTTCAACTTCGGTCACTGACCCATCTGTTCGTGATGCCTCGCGAGAGCGGCCCACGCCTCGTGAGGCATCACGTCGCACCGTAGAGACAGAACTCGTTGTCCTCGGGATCGACGAGCACGAGATGGTCCGTGAACCGCTCCCGGACCGTCGCACCGAGCCCGACGAGCCGTCCGGCCTCCGTCTCCAGGTCGTCGGCGGACAGGTCGAGATGCACCCGGTTCTTGCCGCCCTTCCCCTCCGGCACGCGTTGGAAGAACAGCCGGGGCCCGCCCTGCGAGGACTCGACGAGCACGGTCGGGTCGTCCTCGACGTCCGTGATCCCGAGGGCCCTCAGCCGGGCCAACTCCTCGTCGTCGTACGGAGCGACGGCGTACCCGTCCATGGCGGCCGCCCAGAAGCGCGCGGTGGCGGCGGGGTGGGCGCAGTCGAAGACGATGTCTCGCAGTCGGGCCATCGGGCCCCCTCCTGTCGAAGGTCCGCTCCTATCGTAGGTCCGCGCGGAACGCCGCCGGTGTCATGTCGGTGTGCTGCTGGAAGAACTTGGAGAAGTTCGCGGCGTCCGGAAATCCCACCGCGGCCCCCACCCGCCCGATCGGCATGTCGGTGTGAGCCAGCAGCCGCTTCGCCTCCAGAACGACCCGCTTGTCGATGAACCCCTTCGGCGTCTCCCCCGTGGCGGCGCGCACCGCACGCACCAGGGTCCGGCGGGAGTAACCCAGCGCGTCGGCGTACGCGCTGACACTGTGGTTGGTGGCGAAGCCCTTCTCCACCGCGTCCCGGAACAGGGTGAACGTCGACTCGGCCCGCCGCCCGGCCTCCGCCGAACTCGCCGCGAGGTGGGCCAGCCGCAGCAGGTACGCCGTCAACGAGTGCCGCAGCACCGAGGTGTGCAGGCTCAGCGGAAGGGTCGCCGTGTCCTCGTACTCCCGCTGCAACTGGGCCAGTGCGGCCTGGAGGCCCGCCAACTGGGCGTCGGAGGGCCGCAGCAGCGGCGGCAGGTCGTAGCGGTAGAGCCCGGTCGCCTCCACCGTCGCCCGCGGCAGGAAGCCCGGTTGCATGGTCAGCACGGTTCCGCGGTACTCGCTCGTCGGTGAGAAGCGGTGGACCTGGCCCGGACGGATCCACAACAGGTCGCCCGCCGTCGCCTCGTACTCGGCGAAGTCGATCATGTGGCGCACGGGACCGCCGTCGAAGAGCATCACGACATGGAAGTCGATGCGGTGGACGCGCTCCAACGGGGCATCCGCGTGCCAGGTGCGGCCGGCTCCCATGGGGCCGACCTGCATGCCGACTCCGCACACACTCAGCTCGCTGGGGAAGGGGAACGTTCTGATCCCGTCCACTGTGCCGTCACCGTCTCCACCTTGGATGGAGGCTTGGGTTGTTCTGTCCGCCATGTCCTGCTCGTGCCGCCTGCCTGGAGCGTTGCGTGTCCCACTTTCACCACAGGCTGGCACACCGCGACCTTCCCCCGTAAAAGTCAGACTTTTAAGTTTGAACACGTCAGACCAGCTATCCCGCTCCGATCGAGGATTTCTTGAAGATGAGCACGCAGACACCGGACAGCTTCGAATGGACCGAACTCGACCGGCGTGCCGTCGACACCGCCCGCCTCTTGGCGGCGGATGCCGTGCAGCAGGTCGGGAACGGCCACCCGGGCACCGCGATGGCTCTGGCGCCCGCGGCGTACACGATCTTTCAGAAGGTGATGCGTCACGACCCGGCCGATCCCGAGTGGACCGGCCGTGACCGCTTCGTCCTCTCCCCCGGGCACACCTCGCTGACGCTCTACACCCAGCTCTACCTCTCCGGGTACGAGCTGGAGCTGGACGACCTCAAGGCCTTCCGGACCCACGGCTCCAAGACGCCCGGTCACCCCGAGTACGGGCACACCGCCGGCGTCGAGACCACCACCGGGCCGCTCGGCCAGGGCGTCGCGAACGCCGTCGGCATGGCGATGGCCGCCCGCTACGAGCGCGGCCTCTTCGACCCCGAGGCCCCCGAGGGCGAGTCCCCCTTCGACCACACCATCTGGGCGATCGTCTCCGACGGTGACCTGGAGGAGGGCATCTCCGCCGAGGCCTCCTCCCTCGCCGGCCACCAGAAGCTCGGCAACCTGGTCTTCGTCTACGACGACAACCACATCTCCATCGAGGGCGACACCGCCACCGCGTTCTCCGAGGACGTGCTGAAGCGGTACGAGGCCTACGGCTGGCACACCCAGCGCATCGAGCCCGGCGCCGACGGCGACATCGACGTCCACGCCCTGTACGCGGCCCTGAAGGCGGCCCAGGCCGAGACCGAGCGGCCTTCGATCATCGCGATGCGCACGATCATCGCCTGGCCCGCCCCGAACGCCCAGAACACCGAGGCCGCCCACGGTTCCGCGCTCGGCGCCGACGAGGTCGCCGCCACCAAGCGTGTCCTCGGGTTCGACCCGGAGAAGAGCTTCGAGGTCCCGGACGAGGTCATCCGTCACACCCGTCTGGCCCTGGACCGGGGCGCCG
Source organism: Streptomyces sp. NPDC005402 (assembly GCF_040606575.1). Classification (NCBI taxonomy): domain Bacteria; kingdom Bacillati; phylum Actinomycetota; class Actinomycetes; order Kitasatosporales; family Streptomycetaceae; genus Streptomyces; species Streptomyces sp. NPDC005402. Next base: position 59,772 of record NZ_JBEXFB010000020.1, on the reverse strand, counting down.
AGGCGCACGCGGCCTGGGACAAGCAGATCTCCGGGTGGCGCGGTGAGCAGCCCGAGCGGGCCCGGCTCTTCGACCGGATCGTCGCCGGGCAGCTCCCCGAGGGCTGGGAGTCCGCGATCCCGGTCTTCGAGGAGGGCACGTCCGTCGCCACCCGAGCGGCCTCCGGCAAGGTCCTGCAGGCGCTGGGCCCGGTGCTTCCCGAGCTGTGGGGCGGTTCCGCCGACCTCGCCGGGTCGAACAACACCACCATCGACAAGACGAGCTCCTTCCTGCCGAAGGGCAACGCGCTGCCGGAGGCCGACCCGTACGGCCGTACGGTCCACTTCGGGATCCGCGAGCACTCGATGGCCGCCGCGATGAACGGCATCGCGCTGCACGGCAACACGCGCATCTACGGCGGCACCTTCCTGGTGTTCTCCGACTACATGCGCAACGCGGTGCGCCTGTCCGCGCTGATGCAGCTGCCCGTCACCTACGTCTGGACGCACGACTCGATCGGCCTCGGCGAGGACGGCCCGACCCACCAGCCGGTCGAGCACCTCGCGTCCCTGCGCGCCATCCCGGGCCTGAACGTCGTCCGCCCGGCCGACGCCAACGAGACCGCGATCGCCTGGGCCGAGATCCTCAAGCGGCACGCCACCGATCCGGCCCCGCACGGCCTCGCGCTCACCCGCCAGGGCGTCCCGACGTACGCCCCGAACCCGGACGCGGCCAAGGGCGGGTACGTGCTCCGGGAGTCCTCCACGGAGATTCCGGACGTCGTCCTCATCGCCACCGGCTCCGAGGTCCAGCTCGCCGTCGCCGCGCGGGAGCAGCTGGAGGCGGAGGGGACCGGCACCCGGGTGGTGTCGATGCCGTCCGTGGAGTGGTTCGAGGAGCAGCCGCGGGAGTACCGGGAGAGCGTCCTTCCGCCGTCCGTGCGAGCCCGCGTCGCAATCGAGGCCGGTATCGGTCTCACGTGGTACCGCTTCACAGGTGACGCAGGACGCATCGTCTCCCTCGAACACTTCGGCGCCTCCGCCGACGCCAAGACTCTGTTCGCCGAGTTCGGCTTCACCGCCGAGAACGTCGCCGCAGCAGCCAGGGAATCACTGGCCGCCGCGCGTGGTTGATCCGACCGCCAGAAAGAAGATGATCACTGTGACCGAAGCGACCGCGACCGCGGGAGCACTCAAGCGCCTGTCCGACGAGGGCGTCTCCATCTGGCTGGACGACCTGTCGCGGGGGCGGATCGAGTCGGGCAACCTCGCCGAGCTCGTCGCCACGAAGCACGTCGTCGGCGTCACCACCAACCCGTCCATCTTCCAGGCCGCCATCGGCTCCGGAGCGGGCTACGAGGAGCAGCTCGGCGACCTCGCCACCCGGGGCGTGACGGTCGACGAGGCCGTACGCATGATGACCACGGCCGACGTCCGCGCCGCCGCCGACGTGCTGCGTCCGGTGTACGACGCCACCGGCGGCCGGGACGGCCGGGTCTCCATCGAGGTCGACCCGCGTCTCGCCGACGACACGCGGGCGACGATCGCCGAGGCCAAGCAGCTCGCCTGGCTGGTGGACCGCCCGAACGTCATGATCAAGATCCCGGCGACCCAGGCGGGCCTCCCGGCGATCACCGAGGTCATCGGCCTCGGGATCAGCGTCAACGTCACGCTGATCTTCTCGCTGGAGCGCTACCGCGAGGTGATGGACGCCTACCTCGCCGGCCTGGAGAAGGCCGCCAAGAAGGGCCTCGACCTTTCGGCCATCCACTCGGTCGCCTCCTTCTTCGTCTCCCGCGTCGACTCCGAGATCGACAAGCGGCTCACCGTCCTGGGCACGGACCGGGCCCTCGCGCTCAAGGGCAGGGCGGCGCTCGCCAACGCGCGGCTCGCCTACGAGGCCTACGAGGAGGTCTTCGGCGGTGAGCGCTGGAACTCCCTCGGCGGCGCCCGCGCCAACAGGCAGCGTCCGCTGTGGGCCTCGACCGGCGTGAAGGACCCCTCCTACAAGGACACGCTCTACGTCGACGACCTGGTCGCGCCCGGCACGGTCAACACCATGCCGGAGGCCACGCTGAACGCCACCGCCGACCACGGCGAGATCACCGGTGACACGGTGACCGGCGGCTACGCGCAGGCCCGCGCCGACCTGGCCGCCGTGGAGGCGCTGGGGATCTCGTACGACGAGGTCGTGCGGCAGCTGGAGGTCGAGGGCGTGGCCAAGTTCGAGGCGGCCTGGCAGGAACTGCTGGACGCCGTCACGAAGTCGCTGAACAGCAAGGGAGTTGACGCGGAATGACCATCACCGCCGACTGGGAGAACCCCCTGCGCGACGAGCGCGACCGGCGTCTCCCCCGGATCGCGGGACCGTCCGGGCTCGTCATCTTCGGTGTCACCGGCGACCTGTCCCGCAAGAAGCTGATGCCGGCCGTCTACGACCTCGCCAACCGCGGCATGCTGCCGCCGGGCTTCTCGCTCGTCGGGTTCGCCCGCCGGGACTGGGAGGACGAGGACTTCGCGCAGATCGTCCACGACTCCGTGCGCGAGCACGCGCGGACCGAGTTCCGTGAGGAGGTCTGGCAGCAGCTCGCCGAGGGGATGCGGTTCATCCCGGGTGACTTCGACGACGACACGGCGTTCAAGCAGCTGCGCCAGACCGTCGAGGACCTCGACAAGGCGCGCGGCACGAGCGGCAACTACGCCTTCTACCTCTCCGTGCCGCCGAAGTTCTTCCCGAAGGTCGTCCAGCAGCTCAAGAAGCACGGGCTGGCGAACGCGCCCGAGGGATCGTGGCGGCGGGCGGTCATCGAGAAGCCGTTCGGCCGCGACCTGAAGAGCGCCCGCGAGCTCAACGCGCTCGTGCACGACGTGTTCGAGCCGGACCAGGTCTTCCGGATCGACCACTACCTGGGCAAGGAGACCGTCCAGAACATCCTGGCGCTGCGCTTCGCCAACCAGATGTACGAGCCCATCTGGAACCGCTCGTACGTCGACCACGTGCAGATCACGATGGCCGAGGACATCGGCATCGGCGGCCGCGCTGGTTACTACGACGGCATCGGCGCCGCCCGTGACGTCATCCAGAACCACCTGCTCCAGCTCATGGCGCTCACCGCCATGGAGGAGCCGGCCGCCTTCGACGCCGAGTCGCTGCTCACCGAGAAGCTGAAGGTCCTCAGGGCCGTGAAGCTGCCGGAGGACATCGGTGCGCACGCCGTGCGCGGGCAGTACGCGGGTGCCTGGCAGGGCGGCGAGAAGGTGCTCGGCTATCTGGAGGAGGACGGCATCGACCAGGCCTCCACCACGGACACGTACGCGGCCATCCGGCTGAACGTCGACAACCGCCGCTGGGCGGGCGTCCCCTTCTACCTGCGCACCGGCAAGCGGCTCGGCCGCCGGGTCACCGAGATCGCGGTCGTCTTCCAGACGGCCCCGCACTCGCCCTTCGACTCCACGGCCACCGAGGAGCTCGGCTCCAACGCCATCGTCATCCGGGTCCAGCCGGACGAGGGCATGACGGTCCGGTTCGGGTCGAAGGTGCCGGGCACCTCCATGGAGATCCGGGACGTGACGATGGACTTCGCCTACGGCGAGTCGTTCACGGAGTCCAGCCCGGAGGCGTACGAGCGGCTCATCCTGGACGTCCTCCTCGGGGACGCCAACCTGTTCCCCCGTCACCAGGAAGTGGAAGAGTCCTGGAAGATCCTCGACCCGATCGAGGAGTACTGGGCGAACCACGGTCGTCCGGCGCAGTACGCGTCGGGTACCTGGGGACCCGAGGAAGCCGACGAGATGCTCGCACGAGACGGACGGAGCTGGCGCAGGCCATGAAGATCGACCTGACCGACACCACGGCAAGCAAGATCAACAAGGCGCTGGTGCAGGGTCGCCGCGCCATCGGAACCCCCGCTGTGGGCATGGTCCTGACGATGGTGATCGTCACGGACGAGGAGAACGCCTACGACGCGATCAAGGCGGCCGAGGAGGCCTCGCACGAGCACCCCTCGCGCACCCTGGTCGTCATCAAGCGGCACGCCCGCACCGCCCGCGACCGGATGGCGTCCAAGCTGGACGCGGAGGTCCGGGTGGGCGCCGACGCCGGCACCGGCGAGACGGTCATCCTGCGGACCTACGGCGAGGTCTCCGACCACGCCGACTCCGTGGTGCTGCCGCTGCTGCTGCCGGACGCCCCGGTCGTCGTGTGGTGGCCGGTGGACGCGCCGGAGAACCCGGCGAAGGACCCGCTGGGCGCGCTGGCCCAGCGCCGGATCACCGACCTGTACGCCGTGGAGAACCCCCTCGACGTCCTCGCCGCCCGGGTCCGCTCCTACGCGCCGGGCGACACCGACCTCGCCTGGACCCGGCTGACCCCGTGGCGCTCGATGCTGGCGGCGGCCCTCGACCAGGCCCGCGCGGAGATCATCTCCGGGGCCGTGGAGGCCGAGGCCGACAACCCGGCCGCCGAACTGCTCGCGCGCTGGCTGGAGGCGCGGCTGAAGGTGAAGATCGACCGTGTGGTCACCGACGGTCCGGTCGTCACGGCCGTGCGCCTGGGCACCGCGAACGGCGAGGTCGTCATCGACCGCCCCGAGGGCCCGCTGGCCACGCTGTCCCTGCCGGGCCAGCCCTCCCGCACCCTCGCGCTGAAGGTCCGCACCACCTCCGAACTCATCGCCGAGGAGCTCCGCCGCCTCGACGCCGACGAGATGTACGCCGTCGCCCTGCGGGGCGAGGCCACCAAGGAGACGCCTGCTCATGTCTGACTCCCCTCTTCTGACCCGTCGCCCCGAGTGGACGGCCCTGGAGGACCACCGCGGCGAGCAGCACGCGCATCTGCGTGAGCTGTTCGCGACGGACCCCGGGCGCGCGGAGCGGTACGTGGTGCGCGTCGGTGATCTGCGCATCGACTACTCCAAGCACCTGATCACCGACGAGACCCTGGCCCTGCTCCAGGAACTGGCCGGCGCCACCGACGTGTTCGGGCTGCGCGACGCCATGTTCCGCGGTGAGCGGATCAACCTCACCGAGGACCGGGCGGTGCTGCACACCGCGCTGCGCGCCCCCGCCAACGCGGTGGTCGAGGTCGACGGCGAGAACGTCGTGCCTCGCGTGCACGCCGTGCTCGACAAGATGAGCGACTTCGCGAACCGGGTCCGCTCCGGCGAGTGGACCGGCCACACCGGCAAGCGCATCAAGAACGTCGTCAACATCGGCATCGGCGGCTCGGACCTCGGTCCCGCGATGGCCTACGAGGCCCTGCGGGCCTTCACGGCACGGGAGTTGACCTTCCGGTTCGTGTCCAACGTGGACGGCGCCGACCTGCACGAGGCGGTCCGCGACCTGGACCCGGCGGAGACCCTGTTCATCGTCGCGTCCAAGACCTTCACCACGATCGAGACGATCACCAACGCCACCTCGGCCCGCACCTGGCTGCTTCAGGGCCCGAACGGGCTGGGCGACGACAAGGCCGTCGCGAAGCACTTCGTGGCCCTGTCGACGAACGCCGAGAAGGTCACGGACTTCGGTATCGACCCGGACAACATGTTCGAGTTCTGGGACTGGGTCGGCGGCCGCTACTCCTTCGACTCGGCGATCGGTCTCTCGCTGGTGATCGCCATCGGCCCGGACCGGTTCCGGGAGATGCTCGACGGTTTCCGGATCGTCGACGAGCACTTCCAGAACGCGCCCGCCGAGGCCAACGCCCCGCTGATCCTGGGCCTGTTGGGCATCTGGTACGGCAACTTCCACGGCGCCCAGTCGCACGCGGTGCTGCCCTACTCCCACTACCTTTCCAAGTTCACCGCCTATCTCCAGCAGCTGGACATGGAGTCCAACGGCAAGTCGGTGGACCGCGACGGCAACCCCGTGGAGTGGCAGACCGGCCCCGTGGTGTGGGGCACGCCCGGCACCAACGGGCAGCATGCCTACTACCAGTTGATCCACCAGGGCACCAAGCTCATCCCGGCCGACCTGATCGGCTTCGCCCGTCCGGTCGACGAGCTGAGCGACGAACTCAAGGCCCAGCACGACCTGTTGATGGCCAACCTGTTCGCACAGGGGCAGGCGCTCGCCTTCGGCAAGACCGCCGAGGAGGTGCGCGCGGAGGGCGTGGCCGAGGAGCAGGTGGCGCACCGCACCTTCCAGGGCAACCACCCCACCACGACCATCCTGGCCCGCGCGCTGACCCCCTCGGTCCTGGGCCAGCTGATCGCCCTCTACGAGCACAAGGTGTTCGTCCAGGGCGCGGTCTGGAACATCGACTCCTTCGACCAGTGGGGCGTCGAGCTCGGCAAGGTCCTCGCCAAGCGCGTCGAGCCCGCCCTCACCGAGGGCGCGGACGTCCCCGGCCTCGACCCCTCCACCACCGCCCTCGTGGCCGCCTACCGTGAACTGAAGGAAGTGCACTGACATGACAGCGACGCAGCTCGGCCTCATCGGCCTGGGCAAGATGGGCGGCAACATGCGCGAGCGCATCCGCCGCGCCGGCCACACCGTCGTCGGCTACGACCGCAACCCCGAAGTGTCCGACGTGGCGAGCCTCGCCGAACTGGTCGACAAGCTCGAAGCGCCGCGCACGGTGTGGGTGATGGTCCCGGCCGGCGCCGCCACCCAGTCCGTCGTGGACGAGCTCGGCGAGCTCCTGTCCCCCGGTGACACCGTGGTCGACGGCGGCAACTCCCGCTGGACGGACGACGAGAAGCACGCAGAGGAGCTGGGCGCCAAGGGCATCGGCTTCGTCGACGCCGGTGTCTCCGGCGGCGTGTGGGGCCTGCAGAACGGCTACGCCCTGATGGTCGGCGGCGACAAGGAACACGTGGACCGGCTCCAGCCGATCTTCGAGGCGCTGAAGCCCGAGGGGCCCTACGGCTATGTCCACGCGGGCAAGGTCGGCGCCGGGCACTTCTCCAAGATGGTCCACAACGGCATCGAGTACGCCATGATGCAGGCGTACGCCGAGGGCTGGGAGCTGCTGGAGAAGATCGAGTCGGTGGACAGCGTGCGGGAGGTGTTCCGCTCCTGGCAGGAGGGGACCGTCATCCGTTCCTGGCTGCTCGACCTCGCGGTCAACGCCCTCGACGAGGACGAGCACCTGGACAAGCTCAAGGGCTACGCGCAGGACTCCGGCGAGGGCCGCTGGACCGTGGAGGCGGCCGTCGACAACGCGGTGCCGCTGCCCACGATCACCGCCTCGCTGTTCGCGCGGTTCGCGTCCCGCCAGGACGACTCCCCGCAGATGAAGATGGTCGCGGCGCTGCGCAACCAGTTCGGCGGCCACGCCGTCGAGGCGAAGAAGTAGGCGCGCCGTGGGGGATCTTCTTCTGGTCCGCCACGGCGAGACGGAGTGGAGCGTGTCGGGCCGGCACACCAGCTGGACCGACCTGCCCCTCACCCAGCACGGCGAGGAACAGGCCAAGTCACTCGCTCCGCTCCTCTCGGCCCGGACCTTCTCGCTCGCGCTGACCAGTCGACTGGGCCGCGCGATACGCACCGCCGAACTGGCGGGCATCACCGGGGCCCTGACCGACCCCGACCTCCACGAGTGGGACTACGGCGCCTACGAGGGCGTCACCACCGTCGACATCTACCGCACCCGCCCCGACTGGGACCTGTGGACCGACGGGGTCCCGCCCGGCCCGGACGGCCACCCCGGTGAATCCCCCGAGGAGGTCGGCCGCCGCGCCGACCGGGTCCTGGCCCGGGTCGACGCCGCCCTCCCCGACGGTGACGTGGTCCTCGTGGCCCACGCCCACTTCCTGCGGGTCCTGACGGCACGCCGACTGGGACTGGCCCCGGCGGACGGCCGGCTGTTCCAGCTGGCGACCGGCACGGTGAGCCGGCTGTCGACGGAACACGACCGACCGGTGATCGCGGAGTGGAACACCAGGGTCTAGAAAGGCAGTTGCGTACGGCCCGGGAGCACATGCTCCCGGGCCGTCGTCGTCCGCAGGGCCTGTTGACACCGTGACGTGTGCGTTGGAGAGTCACGCCTGATGGAGATCAACAGCCTGACCCCGGCCGAACTGCGGGTGTGGCGCGCCTTCCCGAAGGGCGAGGCCGTGGACTTCCGCGCGGCGGACGACGAGGAGGTGTCGGGCGGCGCCGAGTGGGGTGCCGAACGTACCGTGCGGGCCTCCGTGGTGCGGGCGCTGATGCTCAACGGACCGCAGGAGGACGGGGAGATACCCGCCCTCAAGCTGGCGGGCGCCCGGATCACCGGTGTGCTCGGGCTGCAGTACGGGACGGTCGACCACGCCGTGCGCCTCAGCCATTGCCACTTCGACGACGTACCGCTGCTGTACGGCTGCCGGCTGCGTCAGTTGAACCTCAGCAACTCCGTGCTGCCCGGGCTGACCGCCGCCACGATGCGCGTGGACGCCGTGCTGCGGATGACGGACTGCCGGGTGAACGGCCCGGTGCGGCTCGGCGGGGCGCAGATCGCCGGGGCGCTGTTCATGGACCGCGCCGAGATCGTCGCGGACCAGGCCGGGGAACCCGCCCTCCAGCTCAACCACATGAGCATCGGTGACGACCTGTGGGCGCCGGGCCTGCGCGCCCACGGCGAGGTCCGTCTCAACGGCGCCACCGTCGCCGGTTCCGTCAACCTCAACGACGCCCGGCTTAGTCACCCCGGCGACATCGTCCTCGACGCGCAGACCCTCGTCGTGGAGGGTGACTTCCATCTGCGCCGGGGGCACACCTTCGGCTGGATCGGCCTGCGGGGCGCCCGGATCGCCGGCCGGCTCGACTTCTCGTACGCGCATCTGTCGAACCCGGGCGACGCGGCGCTCAGGGCGAACAGTTCCACCATCGGGGAGCTCTGGCTGCGCAAGGGGCCACCCGTTCAGGGCACCCTCAGCCTGCGCCGCGCCCAGATCGACGACCTGTTCCTGGAACCCGAAGTGGTGCCCGAAGAGGTCCAGTTCAACAAGCTCGTCTACACCTCGCTCACCCCGCAGGAGCCCGCCGAGCGCCGCCTGCCCATGCTGGAGCGCGACCGCGAGGGCTATGTCCCGCACGCCTACGAGCAGTTGACCGCCGCCTACCGCCGCATCGGCGACGACCGCGCCGCCCGGCTGGTCCAGCTCGCCAAGCAGCGCCGCCACCGCGCCACGCTCGCCTGGTACGGGCGACTGTGGGGCCACGTCCAGGACGCCACCGTCGGCTATGGCTTCCACCCCCTGCGGGCCTGCGTCTGGCTGCTCTCCCTGCTCGCCGTCGGCACGGTCGCCTACGGCCTGCACCACCCGCCGCCGCTCAAGGCGGACGAGGCCCCGCACTTCAACGCGCTGTTCTACACCCTCGACCTCCTGCTGCCGGTGATCTCCTTCGGCCAGGAGGGGGCCTTCGCCCCGCGGGGCTGGTACCAGTCGCTGTCGTACGCCCTGGTCATCGCGGGCTGGATCCTGGCGACGACGGTCTTCGCGGGCGTCACCCGGACCGTCAACCGGCAGTGAACCTGTTGTGGAGCGGGGTTACTTGGGGGCGCCGACCACGCCCGCCAGTTCCGCGATGTCCGCGAGCATCCTCGCCGCGTCCGGCTCGCGCCCGGTGAACAGCCGGAACGCGTCCACGGCCTGGAAGACGGCCATCCCCGCGCCGTCGAGAGTGGCGCAGCCGAGCGCGCGGGCGGTCCGCAGCAGCTCCGTCTCCAGCGGGCGGTAGACCACCTCGGCGACCCACAGCTCGGGGCGGAGCAGGTCGGCCGGGAGGGGCAGGCCGGGGTGGGCGGCCATGCCGGTGGGGGTGGCGTGCACCAGGCCGTCGGCGTCGGCGAGCAGCTGCGGCAGTCGGTCCGGGGTGGCCGCGGCCGCCCGGCCCTCGCCGAAGTGCCGGTTCAGGGAGGCGGCGAGGTCGGCCGCCCGGTCGGCGAGCGCGTCGACGACGGTGACCCGTCCGGCGCCCAGGGTGAGCGTGGCGTGTGCGACGGCCGCGCCCGCACCGCCCGCGCCCAGCTGTACGACCCGTTCCAGGGGTACGTCGGGCAGCCCGCGCGCGAAGGACGCGGCGAAGCCGGTGACGTCGGTGTTGTGGCCGATGGCGCGGCCGTCCTCGAAGACGACGGTGTTGACCGCGCCGAGCGCCTCGGCCTGCGGGGCGAGCGCGTCCAGATGCCCGATGACCTGCTGCTTGCAGGGGTGGGTGATGTTCAGCCCGTCGAAGCCCAGGTCACGGGCGGCCCGCAGCAGCTCCCCGACCGCCTCGGGGCGCACGCCGAGCACGTCGATGTCGATGAGCCGGTACACATAGCGCAGGCCCTGCCGGTCCGCCTCCCGCTCGTGCAGCGCCGGGCTCAGCGAGGGGCCGATACCGGCGCCGATCAGTCCGACGAGAAACGAGTCCTTGGCCACGCGGACCTCCCGAGCAGAACGGTAATGTACGAACCAGTACGTTAGCTATATCAGCCGGACGGTCGCCGCGGAAGAGCCGGGCGGCGCCTTCTAGAATCTGCGGCACCGGCCGCTCTCCCGAAGGAACCCGATGACCAGCGTCGACGAACCGGCACGACCAGGCGGGCGGATCCGCGACGCCGCCCGCACCCAGGCCGAGATCCTCGACGTGGCGACCCAGGAGTTCGCGCGGGCCGGCTACGACGGCGCCCGCGTGGACGAGATCGCCGCCCGCACCCGCACCACCAAGCGGATGATCTACTACTACTTCGGCGGCAAGGAGCAGCTGTTCACGGCCGTCCTGGAGCGGGCGTACTCCGTGATCCGCGAGGCCGAGCAGGAGCTGGACGTCGAGCACCTGGACCCGGTCGCGGCGATCCGGCGCCTCGCGGAGCTGACCTTCGACCACCACGAGCAGCACCCCGACTTCATCCGCCTGGTCAGCATCGAGAACATCCACGGGGCCGAGCACATCGCCGCCTCCGAGAAGCTCGGCAGGATCGGCTCCCCCGCCCTCGACGTGATCGGCCGCATCCTCGCCTCGGGGCGGGAGTCCGGCCTGTTCACGGCCGACGTGGACGCGGTGGACCTGCACGCGATGATCAGCTCGTTCTGCTTCTTCCGGGTGGCCAACCGGCACACCTTCGGCGCGCTCTTCGGCCGGGACCTGGTCGCCCCGGAGCAGCGCGCGCACTACCGGGCCATGCTCGGCGACATGGTGATCGCCTACCTGACGGCGGACCGCGCGGCGGACTGACCCGGCACGCCGCGACCCCTTGACACCCGGGATGCGCGGGCGCACCATCCTCGGCAACCGCTACTAACTATCCAGTGGGTTAATTACCTGGATAGCTCCCGGAGTCCCCCGAAGGAGCACCCGTGTCCGTCCCCGCCGAAGCCGTCGGGCAACCGAAAAAGGCGGCGACCGCCGCCTGGATCGGCAGCGCCCTGGAGTACTACGACTTCTTCATCTACGGCAGCGCCGCAGCCCTGATCTTCCCGAAGGTGTTCTTCGACGAGTCCGACCCGGCCACCGCGACCCTGCTGTCGCTGGCCACGTTCGGCGTCGCCTACGCGGCCCGGCCCGTCGGCGCGCTCTTCCTCGGCCATTTCGGCGACCGGGTCGGCCGCAAGAAGATCATGGTCTTCACGCTGATCCTGATGGGCCTGTCGACCTTCCTCATCGGCTGTCTGCCCACCCGCCACCAGGTCGGCACCCTCGCCCCGGTCCTGCTGGTGCTGTGCCGGGTCCTGCAGGGCATCTCGGCGGCCGGCGAGCAGGCCAGCGCCAACTCCATGAGCCTGGAACACGCGCCGGCACACCGGCGGGGCTTCTTCACCAGCTTCACGCTCAGCGGCACCCAGGGCGGCCAACTGCTCGCCACCCTGGTCTTCCTGCCGGTCGCCGCGCTGCCCGAGGACCAACTGCTGTCCTGGGGCTGGCGGGTGCCCTTCTGGCTGAGCGTGGCGGTCGCCGTGGTCGGGTTCGTGATCCGCCGCAAGCTGGACGAGACACCGGCGTTCGAGCAGCAGGCCGCCTCCGAGGGCGTCCCGAGGATGCCGCTCGCGGTGCTGCTGCGGGAGCACTGGGCGGACGTACTGCGGGTGATCGGGGGCGCGTTGATCGCCTCGGTCTCCACGATCTTCACGGTGTGGGCGCTGGCGTACGCGACGAGTGACGCGGTCGGGATGAGCCGTTCCTCGATGCTGTGGGTGGGCGCACTGGCCAACCTCGTCGCACTCGCCGCGATCCCCCTGTGGGCCACGCTGTCGGACCGCATCGGCCGACGTCCGGTCTTCCTGATCGGCGCGGCGGGCAGCGCGGTGACGATGTTCCTGTACCTCTGGGCGATCTCCACGGGCAACTACCCGCTGACCCTGCTGCTCGGCATCGTCGCCTTCGGTGTCGTCTACAGCGCCGCCAACGGGGTCTGGCCGTCCTTCTACGGCGAGATGTTCTCGACCCGGGTCCGGCTGTCGGGCATGGCGATCGGCACGCAGATCGGTTTCGCGGTGGCCGGTTTCGCGGTGACCTTCGCGGCACAGATCGCGGGCCCCGACGGCACCGACTGGTCCTCGGTGGCCCTGTTCACCGCGGCCCTGTGCGTCCCACCGCTGATCGCCGCCGTGACCGCGCGCGAGACCCACAAGGTCCCCACGGAGGACCTCGGCTCACGTACACCCCGGGAGGCGTCCCGCCCGGAGAAGGTGACCGCCTGACCCCGGGCCCGCCCGTTGCCCCTACCCGTTCGCCCAGCCCCTCCTGCACAGCACCAGCCGGTAGCCGTCCGGGTCCTCCACGGTGACACCCCACTGGTTCCAGTACGGGTTGGGCGACCGCACCTGTCTGCCGCCGTGCGCCTCCAGGCGGGCGACGAGGTCCTCCGGCACCGGACCGTCGACGTAGATCACCAACAGGTCCTCCTCGGTGGGGCGGGGCTCGACGGGGTGGCCCTGCTCGTGGACCAGCTCCAGGTGCCACCCGGCGTCCGGCCATCCCAGCATCAGGAGGTCGTGCTCGCCGGGTTCGGGGCCGCCCTCGGCACGCCACACGACACCGAGGCCGAGCCCCTCGACCCAGAACCGTTCGGCCGCGGCCAGGTCCCGGGAGGGGCGGGCGATACGGATGTGGCTGCGGCCGTCGACCGGCATGGTGACCTCTTCCCTCGGTGTGCCGGTCAGCGTAGGCAGCCGCCGGGCCCGGCACATCGGCCGTCCGCCCTGCGCCCCCGGTCGTAGGACCGGTGCACCGCGGTGACCGACGGGCGGGTGCGGCGCCGTCGGCCGCGTTCGTCGCGCACCGGAACGCGGAAACGCGGCCACGGCCGGCCGGCGGGATGCCGCTGGGGCGGTTCGGCGCGGCCGGCGTTCCCGTGGAGTGCGCCGGTACTGCGCGCGCCGGCCGGGGCGGACGGGGGTCGGCACGCCCTGCCCGCCCGGTGCGCGCAGTGCCCTCGTACCCGGTCGATCCGCCCGGGGCCGGCCGCCGCCCGCTCGGCGGGATTGCGCCGGGCGCGTCCCCACGGATCGCACTGGTCACTCCTCGCAGCGGCCGAGACGCGCGGGGGCCGGCACGCGTGTCCCGGCCGGTGTCCGGCACTCGATCGGTCGGCCAGGGGCGCCCCCGCGTCGGTCAGCCGCGGTTCGTCCCGGCCGGAATCCCGTACGCCCGCTCCACCCGCAACCGCAGCACCAGCCGCCGGTCCCGGACCATCGCCGCCCGGTAGTCGTCCCAGTCGGGATGTTCGCCCTGGACGTCCCGGTACAGGCGGACGAGTTCGTCGACCGTGTCGTCGTGCGGGTCCTCCGCCACCGGGGTCAGATCGGCCGTGCCCTCGGCGACCGTGTACGCCCACCGGTCCGACGTCGTCACGTGGTACGAGGCACGGGGATCCCGGCGCAGGTTGCGGGTCTTGGCGCGGTCGTCGGTGAGGGAGACCCGGATGATCCGCTCGTCGGGGTAGTAGGCGTGGCTGACGTTCGACAGCTGCGGCCGGCCGTCGCGCTTGAGGGTGACCAGCACCCCGCCGTGGCTCTCGGAGAGCAGCCAGAGCAGTGCGTCCTGCGTCGCGTCCTGAGTCATACCACCGTCAACGGGCCCGGCCGCGTTCGGCATTCCCACGACCGCCGAATCCCGGCCCACCCGCAGCTCGTCGCGGTTTCCTGAGCGAAGATGATGTCTGAGGTGGTCCGGGCCGGGTATGTCGATCCGCACCTCGACGGATGCGACGGAGGAGAGCGATGGCACAGCTGCGGCAAGAGGTCGACCCCGGTGAGGTGGGGCTGGACGCGAAGGCGCTGGACCGCCTCGACCAGCACTTCGCGCACTACGTCGACGAGGGCCGGATGCCCGGCTTCCTGGTGTCCGTCGCCCGCGGCGGACGGGTCGCCCACCTCACCGCGCACGGCCATCGTGACCTGGCGGCCGGCCTGCCGGTCGAGGCCGACACCCTGTGGCGGATCTACTCGATGACCAAGCCGGTCACCGCGGTCGCCGCCCTGATACTGGTGGAGGAGGGCCGGCTGTCGCTGGACGACCCGGTCGCCGAGTATCTGCCGGCGTTCGCGGAGCCCCGGGTCTACGTGGAGGGTTCCGGTGAGAGCCTCACGACCCGCCCGGCGGACGGTCCGATACTGGTCCGTCATCTGATGACCCACACCGCGGGCCTGACCTTCGCCTTCTACCACTCCCACCCGGTCGACGCCCTCTACCGCGAGGCCGGTCTGGAGTCGTCCGTGCTGCCGGGCTCGGACCTCGCCAAGACGGTCGCCGTGTACGCGAGCCTGCCGCTCCAGTTCGAGCCGGGCACACAGTGGAACTACTCGGTCGCCTCCAACGTCCTGGGCCGGGTCATCGAGATCGCGTCCGGCCAGACCCTCGACGCCTTCTTCGCCGAGCGTGTCTTCGACCCGCTCGGGATGACCGACGCCGGCTTCTGGGTGCGGGACGAACAGGCGGGCAGGCTCTCGGAGTTGTACGGCGAGAAGGACGACGGCACCATCGAGCCGGTCCCCGGACTGCCGCTGCGGGGCCGCCCCCGCCTGCTGTCCGGCAGCGGCGGCATGGCGGCGTCGGCGTACGACGTCCACCGCTTCGCGGAACTGCTGCGCCGCCGCGGCGAACTGGACGGCACCCGCCTGCTGTCCGCCGAGACGGTCGACCTGATGACCTCCAACCACCTGCCGGGCGGTGCCGACCTGCGCGCGTTCGGCACCAAACCGGCCCACGACGAACCCGGCAACGACGGCGTCGGCTTCGGCCTCGGCGTCTCCGTGGTGATCGACCCCGCCCGCACCCTGGCACCGTCGACGCTCGGTACCTACGGCTGGAGCGGGGCGGCGTCCACGACCTTCTGGGTCGACCCGGGCCGCGATCTGACCGTCCAGTTCTTCACCCAGGTCCGGCCGAGGACGCTGAAGCTCTTCCCCGACCTCAAGCGGCTGGTCCACGAGGCGGTCGTGGCCTAGTGCCTACTGATCGACCCGCAGGGTGAAGTGCACGCCGTCCCGGGCGAGTTCGCCCAGCCACTGCTGTGAGCGGGCGGCGGTCTCGGCGGCGCGGTACAGCCCTGCGGTCAGGGAGCCGTCCAGGATGTGGCCGACGCCCAGGGCGACGGTCCGGGAGACACAGCGGGCCATCGCGCTGTCCTCCTCGTCACCCACCAGGTCGAGCAGATAGCCGCCGGACCAGGTGCGGCCGTCCTCCGCGCGCACGTCGAGGGAGACGGCGAGGACGACCCGGTCGCGATCGGTGTCCGTCGTCGGGTACCTGGCCGCCAACTCCTGGGCCAGGGCCGTGATCCGGGTGTCGTCGCCGGTCCTCAGCTCCTCGAAGACCGGCTCCCAGGCGCGCAGCCAGCCGTCCAGACGCAGGGTGCCGCGCACGAAGGTCCGCGGCGTCCAGGCGGCCGGCAGCCCGTACTGCTCGACGAAGGGGAGGCTGTCGCGGTTGGGATAGACCTCGAAGGTCTCGCCGTCCACGACATGGCGCCGGGTCACCTCCCAGGGGCGGTCGGCGGTGGTCGGGGTGCCGTGGTCGATGTAACGGGCGGGCGAGCGCAGGGCGTTCAGGACGCCGGCGGGGGCCCAGCTGAAGCGGTACCTGAAGTCGTTCGGGACGGCGGGGACACCGCCGCAGTAGGAGGTGAGTCGGTACGACGCCGGTGTCGCGTCGCCGATCGCCTCGCGGGCCCTGGCGACGAGGCTGTGCGCGAAGAGGTGGTCGATGCCCGGGTCGAGGCCGGCCTCGGTGAGGACGACGAGCCCGGCCTTGTGCGCCTGCGGGACCTGTTCGAGGACGGCGTCCGACACATAGCTGGAGCAGGCGAAGTGGGCGTTCTCGCGGACACAGACGGCGAGGATCCCGGCGTGCTCGGGAGCGGGCAGCATCGACACGACGACGTCCCCGGGGGCCAGTTCGGCCGCGAGCGCGGACAGCGTGCAGGCGCGGGGCGCGGCCCGTCCGTTGAGCCCCAGCGCTTCGAGGGCCTCTTCCGCCCGCTCCTCGGTGCGGTGCCACAGCATCACACGGTCGGCCCTGTCACACAGTGCGGCCAGACCGCTGCCGGTGGAGAGCCCGGCACCGATCCAGTGGACGGTACCGGTCGCGGGAACCAGGTCAGTCACGGCGCAACTCCCCTTCTTCGATGCCGAGTTCGCGGCACGCCTGGTGGAACTTGTCCAGACAGCGCCCCCACGGTCCGCCGACCCCGAACTCCAGCAGCAGGGGCAGCAGGGACCCCGAGAAGCCGAGGCTGGACTCCTCCGGGAGCAGGGACGGCAGGTTGTCGATGGCGATCAGGTCGAGCGGGGGTTCCTTGTGCAGCCGTCGGACCGGCTCGGCCCACTCGGTGGTGCGGTCGTAGACCGGCAGGACGTTCAGGGGCGAGCCGACGTCGCAGGTGACGTCGGAGAGGGTGCGCAGCCGGCGGGCCGGGTCGTCCAGGTCCGTCTCGCGGACGAAGGGCGGGATCGGGGTGGTGGCGAGGACACAGTTCACCAGCACGTCGTGCGCGAGCAGGGCCGGACGATCCAGGTCGCGGGTCTCGTCGAGGTCCCAGCAGGTCGGCTCGATCCCGGCGGCCCGGAGCGCGACGCGGGCGCCCCGCCCGCTGCGGCCCAGCGCCCCGATCACCAGCGCCGTGAACTCCTCGTCCCCGGCGACCGGCCGCAGCGCCTCCTCCAGTTCCTCCTGCGAGGTGGGCGTGAGGGGCGCGACGAGCCTGCCCCGGTGCTGGAGCACGGCCAGGGCCGCACCCAGGTAACCGGCCCAGTACCCGAACGCGGCGAGCCTGCGGCCGTGGTCGTCGACCAGGTACTCCAGGTCGAGGAGGGCCCCTCCCCCGGCGGCGAACCGGCGCAGCAGTTCCGGGGCCCCCGGCTGCTCCTTGTAGGCGTGACCGAAGAAGATGTGCCGGTGCTTCAGGGCGGGAGGCTCGTCGGGGAGCTCCTTCAGACCTACGACCACGGCGTCCTCCGGCGCCCGGGAGGCCCACGAACCCGCGGGCGCGACACCGCAGCCGACCGCCTCGTACTGCTCGGTCGGGAAGATCCGCTGCGGGGACTCCTCGACGGTCACCGTCACGCCGCTGTCGACGAGCCGCCGGGCGTCGGACGGCACGACGGGCGTGCGCCGCTCGGTGGAACGGACCTCGTGGCGCAGCCACAGATGGAGCTCGGTCATACGCGGTTGGCCTCCGGGCGCGGGGCGTCGGCCGCGAACCGGCCGGCGCTGAGCGGGCTGATGTCCACGAAGGGTACGCGGCCGAGGTACAGGTCGCGGACGACCTCGCCGACGGCCGGTCCCTGGAGGAATCCGTGGCCGGAGAAGCCGGTCGCGTACAGGAAGCGGGAGACCGAAGTGGCCTCGCCGATCAGGGCGTTGTGGTCCGGGGTGATCTCGTAGAGGCCGGCCCAGCCGCCGGTGCGGCGCAGGTCGAGGAGGGCGGGGGCGCGGTGGTGCATGGCCTCGGCCAGACGGGGGATCCAGCGGTCGTGGCCGGCGGTGTCGAAGCCGGGGGTCTCGTCGGGGTCGGACATGCCGAGGAGGAGGCCGGGGCCCTCGCGGTGGAAGTAGAAGCTGCTGGTGAAGTCGATGGTCATGGGAAGGTCCGGCGGCAGTCCCTGGACCGGCTCCGTCACCGCGATCTGGCGGCGCAGCGGCTCGACCGGCAGGTCCACGCCGGCCATCGCGCCGAGGGCCCGCGACCAGGCGCCGGCCGCGCAGACGACCGTGTTGGTGGCGATCCGGCCCCTGGTCGTCACGACGGCCGTGATGTCGTCGCCGCGCAGTTCGATGCCGGTGACCTCGGTGTGCCGGAGGATGGTCGCGCCGTGGCGGCGGGCGTCGGCCGCGTAGCCGTACACGACGGACTCGGGGGTGCAGTGGCCGTCCTCGGGCGAGAAGGCGGCGGCGAGCAGTCCGTCGGTGGTGATGAGCGGGGAGAGCCCGTGTGCCTCGGCGGGGTCGATCATGCGGCTCGGGACGCCGAGGGAGTTCTGGAGCCGCACGCTCTCCTCGAAGGAGCTGACCTCCTCCGGCGTCGACAGCAGGAACAGGTAGCCGACCCGGTGCAGTCCGATGTCCTGCCCGGTCTCCTCCTCGAAGCGGCCGAACGCCTCCAGGCTGCGCGCCCCGAGCCGGATGTTGAGCTCGTCGGAGAACTGCGCCCGCACCCCGCCCGCCGCCTTCGAGGTGGAGCCGGAGGCGAGCTCGTCACGCTCGACGAGCACCACGTCCGTCACGCCCGCGCGCACCAGGTGGCGGGCGATGCTGGTGCCCATGACGCCACCGCCGATGACGACGACCTCGGCCGTGCGCGTACTCACGGGCACACCGCCTTCGCCGCCCGCACCCTGGCCCAGGCCGGGACCTCGTCCTGGATGCCGGGACCGACGCCGTCGTGGTGGACGATGTCCCCGCGGGCCGCCCGGGCCGCGGTGCGTCCGGTCGGCACCTCGCCCAGGCCGGCGAGATCGCTCGGCAGCCCCGCCCGGATCGCGTCCGCAACTGGCCCGGCGTGCTCCGCCGGGGCCCCCTGGTCGGTGCCCGCCTCCCGGCGGGCAGGCTCGAAGGACCCCCCGCTCACCACCGTGCAGCCGTGCGCGAGCCGGTCCCCGTACACCGGTGTGGTGCTCGGTGTACGGGCCCTGGCGATCCTCCGTACACGGGCCGGGGCCCCGCTGCCCGGGTCCGGGACGGCCAGGTGGGTGCTGTCGGGTGCGGTGAGGTGGCCCGTCACCGACACCACGATGCGGGCCGTCGCGTTGCCCGGGTCGACGCTGCCGGGTCGCGCCCGGGCCCCGGCGCGCCGCGAGGCGATGGCCGTGTCCGCGTCGGGCAGGCGCGTGACCTGCTGTCCGGAGAGGAAGAGGACGTCGTCGGTCATTCCCTCTTCCTGTCCGGATCCGCCCTCCCGGAATCCGCCCGACGGTCAGGACAGGTGGGCCACCGCGTCCAGATGGGGCAGGACGTGGTCCAGCCGCTCCCGCTTGGTGCGCAAATAGGTGATGTTGCTCTCGCACGGTGTGATCAGCAGAGGCACCGTCTCGGTGACCTCGATGCCGTGCCGCAGCAGCGCCTCCCGCTTGCGCGGGTTGTTGGACATCAGACGGACCGAGTTCACGCCCAGGTCGTGGAAGATGCCGGCCGCGACACCGTAGTCCCGGGAGTCCACCGGCAGACCGAGCGCGAGGTTCGCCTCTACGGTGTCGAGGCCCTCCGCCTGCAGCGCCATCGCGCGGAGCTTGGCGAGCAGCCCGATGCCCCGGCCCTCGTGACCCCGCAGGTAGACGACGATGCCGCTGCCCTCCTTGACGACGGCCCGCAGCGCGGCATCGAGCTGGTCGCCGCATTCGCAGTGCTGGGAGCCGAACGCGTCACCGGTCAGGCACTCGGAATGCAGTCGCACGAGGACGTCGTTCGCACCGATGTCACCGTAGACCAGGGCGACTTGTTCGTCACCGCGGTCGTGATCGAGGTAGCCGACCGCCTGGAATTTCCCGTACACGGTGGGCAGCGGGGCATTGACCACGCGTTCCACGCCGGTGCGCTGTGGTGCCTTCTTGCCGAGGACGCCAACGTTATCTGTCATGATCTGTTTCCTAAGCAGAGACGAAAGGCCGTGAAAAGATGAGCGGTTCGGGAATACGGTCGACGGCGTACGGTCTGTTGCCGACGGACACTACGGAAGACGTACGGACACGGGGGGCGGGCGTCTCAACGCAGGTCGCCGTCCTTCCGGTCGGGAGCTTCGAACAACACGGCCCGTACCTTCCCCTGGCGACCGACACCCTCGTCGCCTGCGCCGTCGCGCGGGAGATCGCCGCGGCGTACCCGGTGCACCTCCTCCCCCCGGTGACGATCTCCTGCTCGCACGAGCACGCGGCCTGGCCGGGCACCGTCAGCATCTCCTCCGTCACCCTTCACGCGGTGGTGCGGGACATTGCCGCCTCGCTGCGCCGCTCGGGCGTCGAGGCGCTGGTCGTGGTCAACGGGCACGGGGGCAACTACGTGCTGGGCAACGTCGTGCAGGAGGCCTCCGCCGAGGGAGCGCGGATGGCGCTCTTCCCAGCCGCGGAGGACTGGGAGGCCGCCCGTACGGAGGCGGGAGTGCGCACCTCGCTGCTCACCGACATGCACGCGGGAGAAATCGAGACCTCCATTCTTCTGCACACGCACCCGGAATGCCTTCGCCCCGGTTACGAGACCTCCGATTTCGTCGCGGACGACCGTCGTCATCTCCTCACCCTCGGTATGTCCGGTTACACCGATTCCGGTGTCATCGGGCGCCCTTCGCTGGGCTCGGCGGAAAAAGGGAAAGCGTTGCTGGAGAGCCTCGCGGCTTCCTTCGGCACGTATTTCTCGATGCTGACCGAATCCGATGCCGCCGCCGACGCCGAGTAGGGCTTCGCCGGGCGCCGCAGACCCTCGTACCAGCGGACGACCAGGACGACGGCGCCCGGCAGGCTCGCCACGAAGCTGAGGACGCCGTACACGATCGCGGTCGCGAGGCCGGTGCCGGCGCCGAGGCCCATGGCGGCGAACGCCCAGGCGGTGACGCCCTCCCGGGGGCCGAACCCGCCGATGTTCAGGGGCAGTCCCATGGCGAGCAGGGCGAGCACGGCCAGCGGCAGCAGTACGGCGACCGAGGCGTCGGAGCCCGCGATGCGGGCGGCGAGCACGAACATCCCGAGGTGGCCGGCGAGGACGACGGCCGAGGAGAGGGTGACGCCGGGCCAGTTGCGGCGGGACAGCAGTGCCTCGCGTGCCTCGCCGAGGGTCGCGCGCAGGACCCGGCCCCGGCGGGAGGAGGGGGCCCGGTTCAGCCGCAGGGCCACGGTGACGGCGAGCGCGCCGAGGGCGGCGAGGCCGACGACGGGGGCGAGGTGGCGGGCCTCGGCCAGCACCGGGGAGTCCATGGTGAGCAGTACGGCGCCGCCGACGACCGCCAACGCGATCTGACCGGCGACCCGTTCGAGGACGACCGCCCGCACCCCGCGGCCCATGTCGCCGGCGCTCTGCCCGTGCCGCACCGCGCGGTGCACGTCGCCGAGCACACCGCCGGGCAGCGCCGCGTTCAGGAACAGGGCTCGGTAGTAGTCGGCCACGGCCGCGCCGAGCGGCAGCCGGATGCGCAGCCCGCGGGCCACCAACTGCCAGCGCCAGGCGCTGAACACGGTGGTCAGGAGGCCGATCGCGAGCGCCGCCAGCAGGGCGACGGCGTCGATGCGGCGCAGTCCGTCCAGGAAGACGCCGGTGCCGAGGCGCCACAGCAGGAGAGCGAGGATGGTGACGCCGGCGACGGTGCCGAAGTGGGTGCGCAGGGCGCGGGAGTTGAGGGCCGAGCGCAGTGCGGTGCGCCAACGCGGTGCGCGAAGGGGCCGCGCCTCGGTCACGATCACGCCGATCCGGTCCTTGGAGACGGCGGCTTCGGTCAGGTCCGTGGCGGGCACACCGGCGGCTTCGAGGATTTCGGCCCGGGCCACGAGCGCCTCGGTCCGTGCCGTGAGCACCTCGTCCCGAGTCCGGACCGCCTCCGCCCGGAGGGCGAGGGCCTGGTGGGAGAGGGAGCGGGGCTCGACCGGTGCAGCGGGCTGCCGGACGGGCAGACTCGGGCGCCCGGTGTCCGGCCGCACCGTCTCCACGCTCATGACGCTCCGCCCGTCGGCCGGGACAGTGCCAGCAGGTCGCTGTGGTGGACGACGACCTGCAACTCGCCCGCGCGGCAGGCCTCCAGGCGGTCCCGGAGGTAGCGCTCGGCGCGCTCCTTCAGCTCGGGGCGCTCCTCGACGGCCGCGCCGACCCAGCCGCGCAGCCACTGCGCGGTGAGCGCGGACTCCGCGGGGCCCAGGCGCCAGGCGCTCGGGTGCAGCCGTACCGTCGCGCCCCGTTCGGAGAACGCCTCGCAGGCGACGGTGACGGCGTCCGGGCCGAGCAGTCCGCCGCGCCGCTGGTGGGCGTTGAACGCGTCGGCGATCTCCTCGTCCAGCGGGTCGGACGGGCTGAGTTCGACCCGCCCGGCCACGGAGAGGGTGAGCAGGGCCGGGCAGCCGGCGCCCGTGCAGGCCGCGGCGAGGGTGTCGATCTCCTCGCGGGTGAGGACGTCCAGGAGCGCGGAGGCCGTCACCAGGGAGGCGCCGGCGAGGGCCTCCGGGGTGAGCAGGCCGACGTCGCCGCGGCGCGTCTCGACGGTGACCCGGCTGCCGTCGGCCGCGGAGCGCGGGGAGGCGACGGCCGCGAAGTGCAGGAGGTAGGGATCCCGGTCGTGCAGGATCCAGTGCTGCGGGCCGTCCAGGCGGGGCGCCAGCCAGCGGCCCATCGAGCCGGTGCCGCAGCCCAGGTCGTGGATGACCAGGCCGGCCTTGCCCGGCAGATTGGCCAGCCGGATCCGCAGCGGGTCGAGCAGATCCCCGGCCCGCGCCGCCGCGTCCGGTCCCTCCCGCAGTTCCAGCCACTCGGGGGCGTACCGGGGAGCGTCGTCGGGCCCGGCGTCCCTGAGCCGTACGGTGGGGCGCTCGCCGGGGTGAGCGCTGGGACCGGCACCGGGGATGACCGTTTCCGCGTCGGAGGGGACGGTGGGCTGCACGGACAAAACCTCCCGAGGCCCGGGCTGCGCCGGGATCTTCCCGCTCTGCTTGGTCGCCGTCTTCCTCATGCCGCCCTCCTGGGCTCGCTCGGGAGTCGGCCGAGTACTCCGGCCAGGCTGCGGGCCGTGGTGGCCCAGCCGTCCAGGGCGGCCCGCCGCCCCCGGGCGGCCGCCTTCAGCCGGCGCCGTACGTCCGCCTCGCCGAACCAACCGCGCAGTTCGGCGGCGAGGGCGGCGGGGTCCTCCGGCGGGACGAGGATGCCGGGCACCCCGCCGTCGGGGGCGCGGCCGACCGCCTCGGGCAGTCCGCCCACGTCGGTGGCCAGCACCGGGATGCCGCGCGCGAGGGCCTCGGTGACCGCCATGCCGTAGGTCTCGGCGTAGGAGGTGAGGACCATCAGGTCGGCGGCGTTGTAGCTGGCGTCGAGCTCTGCCCCGGCCTGCGGTCCCGCCAGGTGCAGGCGGTCCTGGAGGCCGTACTTCTTGATGAGCATCCGCAGATGGGCGACGTACTCGGGATCCTGGGTGATCCCGCCGACGCACACACAGCTCCACGGCAGGTCCTGGGCGCCGGCCAGGGCCTCGATCAACCGGTGCTGTCCCTTGCGGGGTGTCACCGCGGCCACGCACAGCAGCCGGGAGAGTCCGTCGGTGCCGGAGGCGAGCGGGGCGATGTCGGCACCCGGCGTGGCGACGTGCACCCGCTCGGGGGCGAGCCCGTGGTGCGAGACCAGTCGGCGTACGGCCCAGTCACTGGTGGCGATGACGGCGGGCACGGCCCGCAGCACCTCGCGCTCCCTGGCGTCCAGTTCGAGGGCGAGCCCGGGTTCGAGTCCGGTCTCGTCGCCGAGCGGCAGGTGGACGAGGACGGCGAGGCTCAGCCGCTCCGCCTCCGGGACGATGATCTCCGGCACCCCGCAGGCGACCAGGCCGTCGATGAGGACGACGGTGCCGTCGGGCAGGTCCCGCAGGGTGCGGGCCAGTTCGGTGCGGGCCGCCGCTCCCGGCCGGGGCCAGCTGCCGGCCACCGCGTGCCGCTCGACCTGCCAGCCGAAGCCGGGCAGGTCCAGGCAGACCCGCCGGTCGTAGGCGTTGCCCCCGCTCGGTGCGGTCGGGTCGTCCACGCCTCCCGGCATCAGGAAGTGCACGGTCCGCAGGGACATCGGGATGATCTCGGCCTTCTTGAGGGCGGAGTTCTGTACGGGCACGTAGTCGAGCGTGGCCGTCCGCCCGGTGGTCATGTCGGTCACAGGGCACGCTCGTAACTCGCCCAGGCGACATGCGACTCGTGCAGGGTGACGGTCAGGCCCGCGAGACCCTTGGCGCCCTCGCCCATCGCGCCCTTGGCGATGCGCTCGGCGAGCCGGTCCGCGATGACCTTCGCCAGGAACTCCGTGGAGGTGTTGATCCCCGCGAAGTCCGGCTCGTTGTCGAGGTTGCGGTAGTTCAACTCGCTGACCACGGCGCCGAGTTCCTGTGTGGCCAGTCCGATGTCGACGACGATGTTGTCGTCGTCCAGCTGTTCGCGCCGGAACGTGGCGTCCACCAGGAACGTCGCTCCGTGCAGACGCTGCGCGGGCCCGAAAACCTCGCCGCGGAAGCTGTGGGCGATCATGATGTGATCGCGGACGGTGATGCTGAACAACGGACGACCCTCCAGGTGCGGCGCGTCTGGTCCCCGGCTGATCCCTGCCGGGGATGCCGTGTAGTACGGCTCTTCGCTTCCCCGTGTTCAGTCGTATCTCACTCTTTTCTCAGGTCAGGCGCTCTTGCCGTACCTCACGAGGTGACAGAGGGCCGGAATCTCCCCACTGGCCAGCCCGGGCATCACCGCCGGTAGTTCTTCGAACGCGCTTTCCCCCGTGATCAGGGCGTCAAGCGCGGGATCGGCGAGCAGTTTCAGCGCGAGGGCGAGCCGGTCGCCGTAGCTGCGGTTGCCACGGGCCGGGGACACGGTGCCGACCTGGCTGCTGCGGATGACCAGGCGCCGGGAGTGGAAGGCCTCGCCGAGCGGCAGACTCACCTCCCGGTCGCCGTACCAGCTCAGTTCGAGGACGGTGCCCTCGGCGCTGAGCAGTTCCAGCGAGCGGGCGAGGCCCTGTTCGGTGGCGCTGGCGTGGACGACGAGGTCGCAGTCGCCGAGGGCGTCCGCGGGGGACGCGAAGCCGACGCCGAGCGCCTCGGCGGTCTCGGCGCGGGCGGGGTCGGCGTCCACCAACTGGACCCGTGCGCCGGGGAAGCGGGCGAGGAGCGCGGCGACCGAGCTGCCCACCATGCCGCCGCCGACCACCGCGATCCGGTCGCCCACCAGGGGGGCCGCGTCCCAGAGGGCGTTCACGGCGGTCTCGACCGTGCCGGCGAGGACGGCCCGTCGGGCGGGCACGTCGTCCGGTACGACCGTCACGGCGCTCGCGGGAACCACGTACCGCGTCTGGTGCGGGTACAGACAGAAGACGGTCCTGCCCTTGAGTGCGGGCGGGCCCTCCTCCACGACTCCGACGCTGAGGTAGCCGTACTTCACGGGCCCGGGGAAGTCGCCCTCCTGGAACGGTGCCCGCATGGCCGCGTGCTGGCTCTCGGGCACCTGGCCGCGGAACACGAGTGTCTCCGTGCCCCGGCTGACTCCCGAGTACAGCGAGCGGACCAGCACCTCGTCCGCGCCGGGGGCCGCGAGGGGTGCCTCCCGTATCTCGCCCTCGCCCGGAGAGCGGAGCCAGAACGCGCGTGCGGCGGCCTTCATCGAGAACCTCCTGAACGATCGGCAACCCGTGCACGTACCTCGTTCACGTACCGAGATGTGCACAGGCCGCGCACAGTACGCGGCCTTGATCCACTCTGTCATCTGGCCGGAGGAATGTGCGGTGGCCCTGAACAACACTTACGAAGCAAGGCTGGTCCAGCAGGAGACCGCTGTGG
Organism: Streptomyces sp. NPDC005402; assembly: GCF_040606575.1. Classification (NCBI taxonomy): domain Bacteria; kingdom Bacillati; phylum Actinomycetota; class Actinomycetes; order Kitasatosporales; family Streptomycetaceae; genus Streptomyces; species Streptomyces sp. NPDC005402. Next base: position 33,903 of record NZ_JBEXFB010000020.1, on the reverse strand, counting down.
GAGCGGGTCTGCAGATCCTGTTGCTGGCCCTGCTCGGCACGGCCATCGGGATGGGGCCGGCGGGCTGGCTGACCGGCCTCGCCTTCGCCGTCGCCACCTGGGCCGTGCTCTCCAGGGCCCTGCACCGCACCCGGCCGCGCTCCTTCGGGCCCGCCAACCGGGTGACCCTCGGCCGCGCGACCCTGGTCGGCGGCGTGACCGCGCTGGTCGCGGACTCCTTCCAGGACTCCCCGCCCGTCACCCTCTTCGTCGGCCTGACGGCGGTGGCCCTGATCCTCGACGGCGTCGACGGCAAGGTGGCCCGCGCCACGGGCACCTCGACGCCGCTGGGCGCGCGGTTCGACATGGAGGTCGACGCTTTCCTGATCCTGGTGCTCAGCGTGTACGTGTCCATGTCGCAGGGCCCGTGGGTGCTGCTGATCGGCGCGATGCGCTACGGCTTCGTCGCCGCGGCCCGCGTCTGGTCGTGGCTGAACGCCCCGCTGCCGCCGAGCATGGCCCGCAAGACGGTGGCCGCGCTCCAGGGGATCCTGCTGCTGGTGGCCGCGTCCGGGTATCTGCCGTACCCGGCGACCTTCGGGGTGGTGGCGCTGGCTCTGGGCACCCTGGTCTGGTCGTTCGGCCGGGACATCCTGTGGCTGTGGCGCACGCACCGGGCGGACCAGGCGGTGGTGGGCGAGCTGCTGGAGCTGGAGTTCGTGGCGGTCGAGCGGGGGCGGGAGCCGGAGGCGGTGGCCTCCTGAAGCCCGGCCGGCTCGAAGGTCAGCCTTTGAGCGGCACCCGGTACACGGTCGACTCCCGCTGCCGGAAACCCTGCCGCTCGTACAGCCGGTTGGCCGCCGCCCGGTCCGGGCGCGAGGTCAGGTCGACGGTACGGGCCCCGGCCTCCCGGGCGAGCCGGATGGCCTCCCTGATCAGCAGTCCCGCGATGCCGTGGCCGCGAGCCGCGTGGTCGACGATCACGTCCTCGATACGGGCCCGCAGTCCCGCGGGCGCGGGGAACATGACGAGGGTGAGGGTGCCGACGACGGACCCGCCCGACGACCTGGCGAGCAGCATCGTGTTGGCGTCACAGGCCAGGATGCGGCCGAGTGCGGCGAGGTCGAGGGCCTCGGCCGTCGAGGACAACTGCGGCAGCATCCGCGCGAAGGCGTCGACGAGCTCCTGGTCCGCCTCCCGGGCGATCTCCACCCGGATGTCCTGAGTCTCCATGGGATGGACCCTATCGCCGCGGACTCGCAGCCCGGCGGTCCCTGGACGCGGCACCTGTGACGACCAGGCACGTCCATGGCCGAGGCGACGGAACCGTCCGGCGGTTCGTGGAGGGAGCGGCTGAGGTCCGCGGGTGGACTCCCGGCCGGGGCGGTCGAACCGTCCGGCGGGTTGCCGGCGGCGGCACGTGCGCCGTCCGGCGAGTCCCTGTGAACCGTGCGGCGGGTTCCTGGCGGCGGTGCACAAGCCCTCCCGCGGGTTCCTGACCGCGACACCGGAACTCCCCGACCAGTCCCTGGACAGGAATCTGAACCGACCGGCGAGTCTCTGCCCCCGACACCTGAGCCCACCCGTCGTGATCCGGCCCGCTGCCGCCTGAACCGCGGAAGAAGCCCCGGCCGGGACACCTACGCCCTCCGACGATTCCCTTCCCCGCGCACACGGCGCCGAGCCCCACGGGACGGGCACCTTCCCACGGTTTTGTCGCCCTCGCCCGTGGCCGCCAGGTCCTCGGTCCCGGTCAGGACCGGCGCCCGCAGGGCTGCGGGAGCGGCCGGAGCCGGACCGACCTCGCCCGCCCCGCAGGTTCTACCGTCGCGGCAACAACCCCACCGCCGCGACCGGCACCGCCGCCAGCACCAGCCACGGCACCGCGGTCGGCAGCCCGCCGTCCAGCAGGGCGCCGGTGACGGAGCTGCCGGCCAGCACGATCAGCCCGGAGACCGAGGAGAGCGCCCCGGTGTAGAGACCGAGTCGGCCCTCCTCCGCGAGGTCGGGAACCCAGGCGCGGGCCACGGGTGCGACGAGCATCTGCCCGAAGGTGAGCAGGATGACGAAACCGGCCGAGGGCAACAGGGCCGCCGTACCGGTCCAGTCGGCGGGCAGCGACACGGCGACGACCGCGAACCCCGCGCCGATCAGCAGCAGTCCGGCCCCCATCGAGCGGCGCATCGACAGCCTGGAGCCGACCCGGCGGGTGACGGAGAGCTGGGCCGTCACCACCAGCAGCGAGGACAGCGCGAACAGCCAGGCCAGCGCCGACTGCGAACCGGTCGCGCGCTCCACCTCGTCGGGGAGGGCGAGATAGAGCTGGTTGTAGGCGAGCAGGTAGGCGCCGTACGCGCAGCACAGCGCGAGAAAGCGGCGGTTGCGGACCAGTGCCCCCCATCCGCCTTTCACGCGCACTTGTTGTCTGCCCGGGATGTGCTGCGGCAGCATCCGCGCGTGCCCGGCGAGGACGATCACGAAGATTCCGGCACCCGCCAGACACACCGTGCGGAAGTCCACCGACAGCAGCAGCGCGCCGAGCAAGGGCCCGACGAAGGCACCGGCCTGCCCGGCGACCGTGAACAGCGCCAGCACGCGGGTGCGTTGCCCGCCCGCTTCCTCATGGATGACGGCCTGCCGGGCGACCTCGGACTCCACCGCCGGCGAGAACAGCGCGGCGGCGAACCCGATGAGCAGGACCGCGCCGATGACCGTCCAGGTCTCCTCGGCGTGTCCGAGCCAGGCGAACCCGGCGATCCGCAGCACGCATCCGGCGAGGACGACCGGCCGGATCCCGTACCGGTCGGCGAGCGCCCCGCCCACCACGAACAGGCCTTGCTGGCTGAAGGTCCTGAGCCCCAGCACGAACCCGACCAGCCAGCCCGCCATCCCGACGGCCTGCCCCAGGTACTCGGACAGGAAGGGCAGCACGGCGAAGAAGGCGATGTTGAAGGCGAGCTGGGTGACGATCAGCAGCCGCAGCAGCGGAGAGAGCCGCCCGGCGGTCCCCGGCGGATCCACTGACGTCGACGTCACCCGACCTCCACCAACTCCCTCGCCGGCAGAAGCGGTTCGGTTCCCTTCACGGTACGAAGCCGCGCGCGCCGGCGCGGCCACCGCACCCCGCCCGCCGCGCTCACCGCCAGCGCGCCCAGCAGGGCCAGTGCGGCGGCGGGGGCGAGGACGGCCCAGGGGGCGCGTTCGGCATAGGGCTGGTTCTCGGCCAGGAGCAGGCCCCACTCCGGGGAGGGCGGCTGGGTGCCGAGGCCGAGGAAGCCCAGGGAGGCGAGGGCCAGCGCGACGCCGGGCAGGCGCAGCAGGGCGTGCCGGTGACGGGCGGCAGGATCGCGGGCAGCAGTTCGTACCGCAGGAGGTACCAGCGGCCCGCGCCCAGCGCTCGGGTGGCCGTCAGATGCAGGGTGGCGTGTTCCTGCCGGAGCAGGGAGGAGGTGTGCGCGGCGAGCGCCGCCCAGGAGACCGTGGCCACGGCGATCGCGGGCGTGGTGGCGCCGCTCCCGGCGACTGCGGTCACGAGCAGCGCGGCGAGTACCGGCGGCACGGCGTTGACGGTGTCGACGAGCGGCCCGGACAGCCGGGGCAGCAGTCCGAGCAGGACGCCGACCACCAGTGCGGTGACGCTGATGGCGACGGCGACCACCAGGGTGTCGAGCGCCCCGTGCCCGACCCGGGCGAGCAGGTCCCGGCCGAGCGCGTCGGTGCCGAACGGGTGGACCCAGGACGGAGGTTGGAGGCGGGCCGCCGTGTCCAGGGTGAGCGGGTCGCGCAGCAGGCCGAGCGCGACGACGGCGGTCAGGAGGCCGCCGTACACGAGAGGCAGGGTGCTGCGGGTGGACCGTCGCGGGCGGTGCAGGGAGTCCAGGGCGCCGTCGCGCAGGGCCGGGCCGGCCAGGTGGCGGACGGTGAGGGCCGCGAGCCAGGTGGCGGTGACGGCGAGGAGCAGCAGGGCGAGGGTGCCCGCCTGGAGAACGGGCAGGTCCTGCGCGAGGGCGGCCTGGAGGGTGGTGCGGCCGAGGCCCGGGATGTCGTAGATCTGCTCCACGGCGACGGACCCGGCGGTGAGGCCCACGACGAACAGGCCCAGGTTGGGCAGCAGCGCGGGCACACAGCGGCGGACCGCCTTGGCGGCGACGCTGCGGCCCGGCAGTCCGCGGGCTTCCGCGGCCAGCGCCCAGGGTTCGGCGAAGGCGCCGGGCAGCAGATCGTCGAGGAGGCGCCCGAGCACGGCGCCGGCGGGCAGGCCGAGGGCAAGGGCGGGCAGCACCGTCCACTGGGGGCCGTACCAGCCGAGCGCGGGCAGCCAGCCGAGCTGTACGCCGACGACGGTGGCGAGCACGGAGGCGGTGAGGAACTCGGGCAGCGCGGCGAGCATCGCCGAGGCGCCGCCCCCGGCCCGTCGCCCGTCGAGGCGTCGGCGGGCGCCGAGCCACAGCGTGGGGGCGCACACCAGGGCGGCGGTGGCGGCGGCGATCACGAGCGCCACCGTCACCAGCAGCAGGGACACCCCGAGTGCCTGGACGACGGTCGGGGTGACCGCCGTGCCGTTCAGCCACGACCGGCCGGCGTCCCCGCGGGGCAGGCCGCCGAGCCATTGGCCGAGCAGGTGCAAGGGGCCCTGGCCCAGGCCGAGTTGGGCCCGTATGTCGGCCAGCACCTGGGGCATCGGGTCGCGTTCCGCCGAGCGGGCCTTGAGTACGGTGAGCGCCGGGTCGGTGCGGGACAGCCACGGCAGCAGACCGATCCCGCACACCAGGGCCGCCGCGAGCAGGACCCGCCACAGCAGGATGGCCAGTCGGTGCCCCATGGATCAGCGTCGCGTTCCGGTGCCGACCAGGGTCCGCTCGTACGGGTCGAGAAGCACGCCCCGGACGTCGGTGGCGACGCCGACGATGATCGCCTGGTGGGCCAGCGGGACCACGGCGTCGGTGCCGAGGATCGCCGCTTCGGCGCGCATGGCGGCGTCCTGCCGCTCTCCGGTGTCGGTCACGGCGTCGGCCTCGGTGACCGCCCGGTCGACCTTCCTGTCGCACAGCTGGGCGAGGTTGTAGCCGCCGTCGCAGGTGTAGTCGCTCGCGAGGACGCCGACGGGGTCGCCGGTGTCGACGAGACTGTTGCGGGCGCCGAGGACAGCGTCGAACTTCCCTGCGAGCGCGTCGCTTTCGAGCCGTGAGTACTCGCGCACCACCAGGGTGACCTTGAACCCGGCTTTCTTCAGCTGCTGTTGGAGGACCTGGGCGGCCTCGGGGAGTTCGGGCCGGTTGTCGTAGGTGGCGAGGGTGACGGAGGTGCCGTTCGGCTTGGCGGCGGTCGCGCGTCCGGTGGGCTGTACGCGCTTGCCCTCGGCCCAGGACACGGCGGGCCCGTAGACGCCGGCGCCGGGATCGGCGTACCCCTCGAAGACGCCCTTGACGACGGCGGAGCCGTCGACTGCCTCGCGGGCGGCGGCCCGCAGCCTCGAGTCCTTGAACGGGCCGGACCGAGTGTTGAGTTGGAGGCTGGTGGTGCGGGTGGTGGCGGTCTCCTTGAGGGTGGCCTTGTCGAGGGTGGCGGCCTGGGCGACGGGGATCGACTCGGCGATGTCGACCTGGCCGGTGCGCACGGCGTTGGCGCGGGCGGTGCCGTCGGCGATGAAGCGGGCGTCGATGCCGGAGGCCTGGGCGCGGCCGCCCCAGTAGTCGTCGAAGCGGTCGAGGGTGGCGGAGGTGGAGCCGGTGACCTTCGTCAGCTCGAAGGGGCCGGAGGCGGTGCCGACCGGGTCCACTTCGCCCGTGGCGTAGGCCTTGGCGGCGAACACGGCGAGGTTGGGGCTGGACAGCCTCAGCGGCAGGACGGGGTCGGAGGTCCTGGTGGTGATGCGTACGGCGTCGCCCGCCGCCTTGGCGGTCAGTGTGACGCCGGACAGGGCGGCCGGGGCGGGCTTGGCCTCGGTGGCGTGGGTGAGGGCGGCGACGACCGCGGCCGGGGTGACCTCGGAACCGTCCTGGAAGGTGGCCTCGCGCAGGGTGAACAGCCAGGTGCGGTCGTTCTCGCGGCGCCAGGACGCGGCGAGCGCGGGGGCGGCGGCGCCGTTGGCGTCGAGGGCGGTCAGGCCCTCGGTGACGCCGAGGCGGCTGAGGAGGGTGGCGTCGGCGCCGTACGGCGAGAGGTTCTCGGCGGGCGGGAAGGCGAGGGCGACGCGGAGTCGGGAGCCGTCGTTCGCGGCGCTTTCGGAGTCGCCGCCGGAGGAGGCAAAACAGGCGGTGAGGAGGGGGGCGAGCAGCAGGGAGCCAAGTAGGTGACGGTGTCGCATGGTTGTCCTATCGCCCCATCGGCATCTCGAAGTGGACGACGCTGCTCGCGCCGCCCGTGGTCTCTCGCTCGTCGTGCACGACCTTGCCGAGCGAGCGCCAGAAGGGTTCGGCACCCGCAACCGCCGGATCGGTGTGCAGGTAGACGGAGCGGTAGCCGCCGTCGGCCGCCGCGAACACGAGCAACTTCTCGACCAGGCGGCGGGCGAGGCCGCGCCTGCGGTGCTCGGGGCGGACGTAGATCCGGCGCAGCTGCGCGGTCTCGCCGGAGGGGTAGCGCTCGGCCAGCTCGCGCGGGTTCGGCGGGTGGGCGGGGCCGCGGGAGTCGAGGGCGCCGGTGGCCACGACGGTGCCGTCCTCCGGGTCGCGGGCGACGAGGAGGGTGTGGCGGGGCGGGACGAGATAGGCGGCGGCCGGGTCGATGATGTCGCCGTGCCAGCGGGGCACGTACCCGGTTCCGAAGTCGCGGTAGACGGTGTCGAGCATCACGGCTCGCGCACCATCGAGGTCGTCCGGGCCCGCCGCCCTGATGCTGTAATCACGCACTTGCACATCATATGCATTAAGCCTTCCAGCTTGATCGCGGGGGCGATTTGACAGTGATCGAACGCGCGCCATAGAACCTACCAACATGACATCCATTTTCAAAAAGGTGGAGCGGTAGTGCGCATCGCGTTCGTCGGCAAGGGCGGCAGCGGCAAGACCACCCTGTCGGCGCTCCTCTCCCGCCATCTGGCCCGTTCCGGCGCACCGGTACTGGCCGTGGACGGCGACATCAACCAGCACCTCGCCGAGGCGCTGGGTCATGACGAGGCCGCTACCTTGGGCGCCCCTCCCCTGGGCGCGCACGTGGCCGAGATCAAGGACTACCTGCGCGGCACCAATCCGCGCATCGCCTCCCGGGAGGCGATGATCAAGACCACGCCGCCGGGGCGGGGTTCACGTCTGCTGCGTCTGCTGGGCGATGACGAAGTGCACGCCAGACACGTCCGGCGGGTCGGCGAGGTCCCGCTGATGGTGACGGGCGAGTTCGACGAGAGCGACCTCGGCGTGGCCTGCTACCACTCCAAGCTGGGCGGGGTGGAGCTGTACCTCAACCACCTGGTCGACGGCCCCGGCGAGTACGTCGTCGTCGACATGACGGCCGGCGCGGACGCGTTCGCCTCGGGCCTGTTCACCCGATTCGACATGACCTTCCTGGTGGCCGAACCCACCCGCAAGGGCGTCTCGGTCTACCGCCAGTACCGGGACCACGCACGGGAGTTCGGGATCCGGATCGCCGTGATCGGCAACAAGGTGACCGGCGAGGACGATCTGCTCTTCCTCAAGGAGCACGTGGGCGACGACCTGTTGACCCATCTGGTCCACTCGTCCTGGGTCCGCGCCGCCGAACAGGGCCGCGACCAGGTTGACTCGGGCGGGCTCGACGGCCTGGAGCCCCACAACCGGCACGCGCTGACGATCCTGCGCGAAGCGGTCGACTCCCGGCCCCGCGACTGGCTCACCCTCCACCGCCACGCGGTCGAGTTCCATCTGCGCAACGCCCGTTCGTGGGCGAACCAGGCGACCGGCCTCGACCTTGCGGCCCAGGTGGACCCGGACTTCGTGCCGGGCCCGCCCTCCCTCGTCTGACCCCCTCCCCTCCTTCTTCACTCAGTGCACGACAACAGGACAGGAACCCCCCTCACATGTCTCTCGACGTCTCCCCGAAGCTCCTCGCCGAAGCCGAGCAGGGCACCGTCCGCGAAGAGGACTTCGTGGACACGGTCCGCACGTCCCTCCCCTACGCCTACGACCTGATCGCCTCCCTCGCCAACGAACTGCGCGACGGCAAGGCCGAGTTCACCGACAACCAGACCCCTCCCCCGTCGGAGAAGGAACGCGGCCAGCTTCTGCGCGCCCTCGCCAGCGACGCCATCCGAGGCAGCCTGGAACGCCACTTCGGCGTGGCCCTGGCCTTCCAGAACTGCCACCGGGTGGCGGCCTTCCGCCCGGAGTCGGTGAACGGCGACACGTACGCCCGCTTCACTTCGGTGCGCTCGCAGGTGCTGAACCAGTCGCCGGAGTTCCGGGACTGCTGAGCGGATCCTCGTGCGCGTGACGAAGGGCCGGGCGGTGCGACCGCCCGGCCCTTCGTTCCCGTATCCGGGACTTCCGTCCCGGCCGTCACCGTGCCGAGGTCACCGCCGGTGCCGGCGCGTACCCCGTCGGCCGGGCCGTGAAGGTTCCGCGGCCCTGCGTCCGGCTGCGCAACCTCGTCGCGTAGCCGAAGAGTTCGGCCAGCGGCACGGTCGCCGTGACGACGGCCGAACCGCCGCGCGTGGCCGAGCCCGAGACCCGGCCGCGGCGGGCGGCGAGGTCGCCGAGCACCGCGCCGACGGTGTCCTCGGGCACGGTGACCGTGACCTCGACGACCGGCTCCAGGAGAACCATCGCGCAGGCGCGCAGGGCCTCCCGGAGGCCGAACCGGCCCGCCGTACGGAAGGCCGTGTCCGAGGAGTCCTTCACATGGGTCGACCCGTCGGTGAGGGTGACGCGCAGCCCGGTCACCGGGTGCCCGCCGAGCGGCCCTTCGGCCAGGGCGTCCCGGCAGCCCGCCTCGACCGCGCGGACGTACTCCTGCGGGACGCGCCCGCCCACGACCGTGGAACGGAACTCGAAGCCCGTCTCACAGGGTTCGACGTCGAGCACGACATGCGCGAACTGCCCCGCCCCGCCGTCCTGTTTGACGTGCCGGTGAACCAGACCCGACACCCCGCGCCCGACCGTCTCGCGGTAACTCACCCTTGGACGACCGACGTTGAGCACCAGCCCCTGCTCCCGGCGCACCTTCTCCACCGCGACCTCCAGATGCAGTTCCCCCATGCCGGACAGCAGCGTCTGACCGGTCTCGGCGTCCGTGCGGACGACCAGCGACGGGTCCTCCTCGGCCAGTCGGGCGAGCGCCGAGGACAGCCGGTCGGTGTCCACGGACCGCCCCGCCTCGACGGCCACGGACACGACCGGCTCGGCCACGCCGGGCGGTTCGAGCACGAGCGGGGCGTCCGGGGCGCACAGGGTCGAGCCGGCGCGGGCCGACTTCAGTCCGACGACGGCGACGATGTCACCGGCGACCGCCCGGTCCAACGGCGCGTGCCGGTCGGCCTGCACGCGCAGGATCCGTCCGACGCGCTCGGTACGGCGTGCGCCCGCGTCCCACACGGTGGCTCCCTTCTCGATCGTTCCCGAGTACACGCGTACGTACGTCAGCCGTCCCGTCGCCGTGGCGTTCACCTTGAACGCCAGCGCCGCGAGGGGCGCCGCCGGGTCGCTGGGCCTCTCCTCGCCGTTCTCACCGCGTACGGCGGGCACGTCGAGCGGCGACGGCAGATACGCCACGACCGCGTCGAGCAACGGCTCGATGCCGCGGTTGCGGTAGGCCGAGCCGCACAGGACGACCACGCCGTCGCCGCTGTGGGTGAGGTCCCGCAGGGCGGCGGTGAGGGTGCCGGCGGAGAGGGTCTCCCGGTCGCAGAACTCCTCCAGGGCGGCGGGGTGGCGTTCGGCGACGGCCTCCTCCAGGAGTCGGCGTCGCTTTTGCGCCTCCTCGCGCAGCGCGGCGGGCACCGGTCCGTCCTGCGCCGCTTCACCGGAGCCGGACCAGGTCAGCGCCCGCATCCCGATCAGATCGACGACGCCGGTGAAGGCGTCCTCGCTGCCGATGGGCAACTGCACGACCAGCGGCGCCGGGTGCAGCCGCCGCCGGATCGACTCGACGGCCGCGTCCAGGTCGGCGCCCGCGCGGTCCAGCTTGTTGACGAAGGCGATCCGCGGCACACCGTGCCGGTCCGCCTGGCGCCACACCGACTCGCTCTGCGGCTCCACGCCCGCGACCGCGTCGAACACCGCGACCGCCCCGTCGAGCACCCGCAGCGCACGCTCCACCTCGTCGGCGAAGTCGACGTGCCCCGGGGTGTCGATCAGGTTGAGGCGGTGCCCGTCCCAGGCGCAGCTCACGGCCGCCGCGAAGATGGTGATGCCGCGGTCCCGCTCCTGCGGGTCGAAGTCGGTGACGGTCGTGCCGTCATGGACCTCGCCGCGCTTGTGCGTGGTTCCGGTGGCGAACAGGATCCGCTCGGTGACGGTGGTCTTGCCGGCGTCGACGTGGGCGAGGATGCCGAGGTTGCGGACGACGGCGAGCGGGTCGGATGTGTGGGTGCGCACGGCCCATGGCCTTTCGGTGCTGTGCTGACAGGGCTGCGCGATGGGCCCGTACGACGACATGACGGCACGTCATATACGCGTGCCGCAGAGGTGCTTGACTGTTCAGACAGCCGTCGCGGGCGTCCGGTGCCGGCCGCGCAGCGGGCACCGGAGGGGCGAGGACACGAGGATCACGTCGTACGACGTGCGGGGAACGGCGACAGCTGTGCGCACGCACATGGCCGTACTCCCCTCACTCGTCGTCCTGGTCATGGCGAGTATAGGGAGCCGGCCGGGGTCGGCGCACAGGGTTTTCCGCGGTCAGCGCAGGCCCTGGAGGCCGTCGTAGGCGGACATGACGAGGTCCATGCCACGGGTGTCCTCGGCGGGTTCACGCATCTGGTGGGTGGCGTACGCGACGACCATGCGGGCCTCGGGATCGATCACGACCAGGGAGCCGCCCCAGCCGCCCCAGCCGAAGGAGGTCCCGAAGAGGCCGAATCCGAGACCGTACCGCTGAGTCATGCCGATCACGCGGTCCTCGCCGCTGAACTGCTCCTCGCGGGCGCGCTCGGCTCCCGCCGCCGACAGCAGCCGGACACCCCCGACGGTTCCTCCGCAGGCGAGCGCGGACTGGACGAGCGCGACCGAGCGGGCGTTGCCGAACCCACTCGCGGCGGGGATCTGGGCGCGCCGCCACGCGACGCCGTTGGCGTCCCTGACGCGCATCGCGGTCCCCGAGGCGGGTGTCGCGTCGGGCCCGGGGGCGCCCGCGGTGTAGTCGTCGTCCCGGCCGGGCGGCGGGAGGGTCCGGGCGACCCGGTGGTCGTGTTCGGCGGGGAGTCCGATGTGGAAGTCGGCGCCGAGGGGGCCGGTGACTTCCCGGGCGAGGAACGCGCCGATCGTGCGGCCGGTGATCCTGCGCAGAACCTCGCCGACCAGGAAGCCCTGGGTGAGCGAGTGGTAGCCGGCCGCGGTGCCGGGCTCCCAGAGAAGCGGCTGGGCGGCGAGGCGGGCGGTGGCGGCCGGCCAGTCGTAGAGCTCCTCGACCGGGCCCTCCCAGTGCGGCAGACCGGCGGTGTGCGAGAGCAGGTGCCGTACCAGCACCTTGTCCTTGCCGGCGGTGGCGAACTCCGGCCAGTACCGGGCGACCGGCGCGTCCAGGTCGAGTTCGCCGCGATCGGCCAGGATCAGCGCGCACAGCGCCGTCATCGTCTTGGTCGTGGAGAAGACGTTGGTGATCGTGTCCCGCTCCCACGGAGCCGTCCGGTCGGCGTCGGCGAAACCGCCCCAGACGTCCACCACCGGTTCACCGTCCACGAAGACGGCCACCGAGCCCCCCACATCCCCTTCGTCCAGCAGCGCCGCCAGCCCGTTGGGTACCGCGGAGAACAGATCGTCGTATGTGCCCTGGATGTCGGCCATGGAGGGTATTGAGCCCGTCGTCCGTCGCGCCGGTCAACCGATATACGGGGGAAGCGCTCCGCCGTACCCACATGAGCGCCGGAGCCGACGCCGCCAGGGTGATCAGGCCACCGGCCAGAAGTCCTGAGCTGGCGCCCTCCGCTTCGACGAGCCGGCCCAGCGGAAGGGCTCCCAGCGGCGTCGATCCCTGGAAGATCACGACGCAGGGTCAGGGCGAACGTCGGCGCCAGGCCCGAGGCGATCTCGCACAGGCCGAACAGCACGCTCGCACCGATCACCACGCCGGCCGTCGGTCTGCGCACACGAGCGGTCGTGACGAGCGCGGCGCCGAGCGAGCCGGCCGCGAGCGCGGAGGTCAGCAGTCCGAACGAGGCCGGGCTCGTCCCGGACTCCGCCTTCGCGAGCACGGGCAGGGAGAGCTGGAAGGCGAAACCGAAGGTTCCCACCGTCACCGGCAGTGCCGGCGGCAGGAGCAGGTCGGAGCGCGCTTGCGGGCGAGTTCGGGGTCCTGCGCGGCGGCGATCTCAGGCGTCGCCGGTCCGCAGCAGCACCGGGCCCGGTCCCGGGGACGCTCGGCCCTCCGGAGAGCGAGGAGCACGGGCGGCCGAAAACACGAAATGTGCCGACCGAAGTACGGCCGACACATGAGTGTGCGATGTGAATCTGAGTTGTGAGTGTCCGAGGGGGGACTTGAACCCCCACGCCCGATAAAGGGCACTAGCACCTCAAGCTAGCGCGTCTGCCATTCCGCCACCCGGACCAGGTGTCTGCCGCCTTGACGGGGGTGTTCCCCGGGGCGACACGCACAACAATACCAAGCTTTCGGAGGTGCTTTCACCTGCATATCCGTCCCCCTTGCGGGGGTCCGGGGAAGCTCCGGGGGCTCCCGGCCCGGAGTAGGTGACAACAGTATTCTGTATACTGTTGTCACCTAAACGGCCCCGGCTCGGAGGCGACATGGCAGATCTGGATTCCGCGGTGGTTCTGGGCATGGCAGACCAGGCACCCGACGGCATAGTGATCACCGACAGGGAAGGGCTGATCCGTTACTGGAACCGGGGTGCGGAGCGCATCTTCGGGTTCGCGGCGGCCGACGTGACGGGTCGAAGCCTGGACGTGATCATTCCCGAGCGGCACCGCAAGCGGCACCAGGAGGGCTTCGACGCGGCCATGGAGCGGGGGTCCAGCAAGTACGGGGACGCGGATCTGCTGAACGTGCCCGCACTGGCGGCGGACGGCCGCAAGCTGTCCATCGAGTTCAGCGTGGTGCTGCTGTCGGGCCCCGACGGCAGCCCCTACTGCGGCGCGGTCGTCCGGGACGTCACCGCGCGGCGCGAGCGGGAGCGGGAGCTGATGCGGCGCCGGGACGAGGCGACGACCGCCTGAGCCCCTCCGGACGGTGCGGAAGCGGCCGTGACCTCCGGGTCACGGCCGCTTCGCGTCGGCTGCGCGTCAGACGATGACTCCGCTCTCCTTCAGCCGGCCGATGGTCTCCTCGTCGTAACCCAGCTCCACCAGGACCTCGGAGCTGTGCTCGCCCAGCAGCGGGGCGCCGACGACCTCCGGCTTGAAGGAGGAGAACTTCACCGGACTGCCGACCGTCAGGTAGGTGCCGCGGCCCTTCTGCTCGACCTCGACGACGGTGCCGCTCTTGCGCAGGTCCTCGTCGTAGGCGATCTCCTTCATGCTCATCACCGGGGCGCAGGGCACCTCCCACTCCCGCAGGATGTTCACCGCCTCGTACTTCGTCTTGTCCGCGAGCCACTTCTCGATCTCCTCGAAGATCTCGAAGATGTGCGACTGGCGGGCGAGCGCGGTGGCGTACTCCGGGTCCTCGGCCCACTCGGGGCGGCCGATCACCTCGGCGGTGCGCTTCCAGTTCTGCTCCTGGACGGTGAAGTAGATGTACGCGTTGGGGTCGTCCTCCCAGCCCTTGCACTTGAGCACCCAGCCGGGCTGGCCGCCGCCGCCCGCGTTGCCGCCGCGCGGCACCACGTCGGTGAACTCTCCGTTCGGGTACTGCGGGTACTCCTCCAGGTGGCCGACCCGCTCCAGGCGCTGCTGGTCGCGCAGCTTGACGCGGCACAGGTTGAGCACGGCGTCCTGCATGGAGACGGAGACCTTCTGGCCCCGGCCGGTCCTGCCGCGGTCGATGATCGCGGTGAGGATGCCGATCGCCAGGTGCATCCCGGTGTTGGTGTCGCCGATGGCGGCGCCGGAGATGGTGGGCGGACCGTCCCAGAAGCCGGTGGTGGAGGCGGCGCCGCCCGCGCACTGGGCGACGTTCTCGTAGACCTTGAGGTCGTTCCAGGACGACTGGTCGTTGAAGCCCTTCACCGAGCCGAAGATCAGGCGCGGGTTGAGCTCCTGGATGCGCTCCCAGGTGAAGCCCATGCGGTCCAGGGCGCCGGGAGCGAAGTTCTCCACCAGGACGTCGGCGTCCTTGATGAGCTTCTCCAGGACCTCCTTGCCCTCGGCGGTCTTGGTGTTGATGGCGAGGGAGCGCTTGTTGCTGTTGAGCATCGTGAAGTAGAGCGCGTCCAGGTCCTCGATGTCCCTGAGCTGACGGCGCGTCACATCGCCGCCGTTGGGGCGCTCCACCTTCAGCACGTCGGCGCCGAACCAGGCGAGCATCTGCGTGCAGGCGGGACCGGCCTGGACCCCGGTGAAGTCGATCACCTTGATTCCGGCGAGCGGCTTTTCACTCATGTGTGCTTCCTTTTCGTGAAGTGATGTGGTCTGGACGGTCACTTCTTCGCCGGCGTGATGTTGCCGACGGTGATGCCCTTGGGGTTCAGGTGCGAGATGTGGCCGCTCTCGGTGCCGGCCGAGGGGTCGATCACGCAGTCGATGAGCGCCGGGCCGCCGGAGGCGAGGGCCTCGGTGAGCGCGGCGGTCACTTCTGCGGGTGTGGTGGCCCGGTAGCCCTTGCCGCCGAACGCCTCGATCAGCAGGTCGTGGCGGGCCGCCGACATGAGGGTCGTGGGCGAGGGGGCGTCGTCGTACGGGTTGGTGTCATCGCCGCGGTAGACCCCGCCGTTGTTCATGATCACGGTGACGACGGGCAGCTTGTAGCGGCAGATCGTCTCGATCTCGATGCCGCTGAACCCGAAGGCGCTGTCGCCCTCGACGGCCACGACCGGGGCGCCGCTCTCGACGGCGGCGGCGATGGCGTAGCCCATACCGATGCCCATGACGCCCCAGGTACCGCTGTCGAGGCGGTGGCGCGGCACGTGCATGTCGATGACGTTGCGCGCGATGTCCAGGGCGTTGGCGCCCTCGTTGACGATGTACGTCTCCGGGTGCGCGTGCACGACGTCGCGTACGGCCTTCAGAGCGCCCATGAACTGCATGGGGTGCGGGTCGGCCTCCAGCCGCTTGGCCATCTTGGCGACGTTCTGCGCCGAGCGCGCGCCGAGTTCCTCGCGCCAGGCCGAAGGGGCCGTGATCTGGCCGGGCTTGGTGCGTTCGGCGAGTGCGTCGAGCACCGACTCGATGTCACCGACGAGGGGTGCGGAGATCGGCTGGTTGCTGTCCATCTCCTTGGGGTCGATGTCGATCTGGACGAACTTGGCGTCGGGGTTCCACCCCGTCTGACCGTGGCCGAGGAGCCAGTTGAGGCGCGCGCCGATCAGCATCACCACGTCGGCCTTCTTCAGCGCCAGGGAACGGGCGGTGGCGGCGGACTGCGGGTGGTCGTCGGGCAGCAGGCCCTTCGCCATCGACATCGGTACGTAGGGGATGCCGGTCGACTCGATGAACTGCCGTACCTTCGCGTCCGCCTGGGCGTACGCGGCCCCCTTGCCCAGCACCACCAGCGGGCGCTCGGCGGAGGCGAGGAGCTCGATCGCCCGGTCCACGGCCTCCGGTGCCGGGAACTGGCGGGGGGCGGGGTCGACCAGGCGGCTCAGTGTCCGGTCGCCCTCCGCCTTGGGCAGGATGGCGCCGAGCACCGCGGCGGGGATGTCGAGATAGACACCGCCGGGACGCCCGGAGATCGCGGTGCGCAGGGCGCGGGCGATACCGCGGCCGATGTCCTCCACCCTGCTGACCCGGTACGCGGCCTTCACGAACGGCTGCGCGGCGGCAAGCTGGTCCATCTCCTCGTAGTCGCCCTGCTTGAGGTCGACGAGGTGACGCTCGCTGGAGCCGGAGATCTGGACCATGGGGAAGCAGTTGGTGGTCGCGTTCGCCAGCGCGACCAGGCCGTTGAGGAAGCCCGGGGCCGAGACCGTGAGGGCCACGCCGGGCTTCTTGTTGAGGTAGCCGGCGATGGCGGCCGCGTGTCCGGCGTTGCTCTCGTGGCGGAAGCCGATGTAGCGGATGCCCTGCGCCTGGGCGAGACGCGCCAGGTCGGTGATCGGGATGCCGACCACCCCGTAGATGGTGTCGACGTCGTTCATCCTCAGTGCGTCGACGACCAGGTGGTACCCGTCGGTGAGCTCGGTCGGAACGTCGGCTGCTGCCGCGGTCTCCAGTGTCGAGGGGGCGGTCATGGTCCGAGGTCCTCCTTGGGCAGGTCCTGCCGGAGCGGCTACTGCTCTCACCATCCGCAGCACGCTCGTCCGCGTCCAAGACCCATCGGCGACCAGCCGATAAACGGTGTCTATCGAGGGCTGGTCAGAGGCCTGGCAACTCCCTTGATAGACAGCTGCTATCGGCCGTTCGCCAGCGGGTATTGGACGTCCACCGGGTGCCACCGCACGCTCGCAGAGGATGTTTCATCGGACCTGTGCGAGGGGGTGGGGTCATGGCCGTTCCGGCCGCGGCATCCGTGCGTGACGCGAACCGGTACCGGCCTGCGCGGGTCACGGGACTCGTCGATCTGCTCGACCGGCAGGTGAGTGAACGCCCGTACGACCGTGCCCTGGTGGTGACCGGTGAGCGGGTGCAGCTGTCGTACCGGACCCTGGCGACCCTGGCCGACGAGGTGGCCGCCCGGCTCGCCGGCGCGGGGCTGGGCCGTGGCGACGCGGTCGGGCTGATCTGTGCCAACACGGCGGAGTTCGTGGTCGGCCTGCTCGGCGCGGCGCGGGCCGGACTGGTCGCGGCCCCACTGGATCCCGCACTTCCTTCGCACCAACTCTCCATACGGCTCGCGGCGTTGGGGGCACGGGCCGCCCTCCTCGGTCCGTCGGTGTCCGACGGCATGACGCTTCCGGTGCCCGCGTGGCCGCTGCGTGTGGACGTCTCGACGGCAGAAACAGCGGCGGTCGTGCTCGAACCCGGAGCAGGCGAGCTCCCCCAAGGTGCCGGTGCGGCAGGTGAGTTGTCGGACCGTGACGCGCTCGTGCTGTTCACCGCCGGCACCACCGACCGGGCGAAGATGGTCCCGCTGACCCACGCCAATGTGGCCGCCACTCTTGAGAACATCTGCGCCACCTACGAGTTGGGCCCCGCTGACGCGACGGTCGCGGTGATGCCGTTCTTCCACGGCCACGGGCTGTTCGCGGCGCTGTTGTCCTCCCTGGCGAGCGGGGGGTGCGTGTTGCTGCCGGAGCAGGGGCGGTTCTCGGCGGGCACGTTCTGGGACGACATGCGGTCCGTGGGCGCCACGTGGTTCACGGCGGTACCGGCCATCCACGAGATCCTTCTGGACCGGTCGGAGCGGGAGTATCCGGGCCAGAAGGCGCCGCCGCTGAAGTTCGTCCGCAGTTGCAGCGCACCCCTCAACACGGCGACCCAGCGGGCGCTGGAGCGCACGTTCGGCGCGCCGCTGCTGTCCGCGTACGGGATGACCGAGTCCTCGCACCAGGCGACCAGCGAGCCGCTGCCGCAGCGGGGAGCGCTCCGGCAGGGGTCGGTCGGCCGGCCCACCGGGGTCGAGGTGCGGGTCGTGGACCATGGCGGGCGCTCCTGTCCACCGGGCGTGGAGGGCGAGGTGTGGGTGCAGGGGCCCACGGTCGCCCGGGGTTACTTGGCCGACGGGGACGAGTCGGCGCGGACCTTCGTCGACGGGTGGCTGCGCACCGGTGATCTGGGCGCGCTGGACGAGGACGGATACCTGTCGCTGACCGGACGGATCAAGAACCTCATCAACCGGGGCGGGGAGAAGATCTCGCCCGAGCATGTCGAGGACATCCTCGCCGGGTGCCCGGGGGTCGCGGACGCGGCCGTGTTCGCGGTGCCCGACGCGGTGTACGGGCAACGGGTAGGTGCCGCCGTGGTGGTACGCGAGACGGACGGCGCCGGGCGCGAGGAGATCCTGCGGTACTGCCGTGACCGGCTGGCCGCGTACGAGGTACCGGACCGGCTCGAACTGGTCACCGCGCTGCCGTACACCGCGAAAGGGGGCCTGGACCGGAAGGCGGTCCAGGCACGGTACGCACCCTGACGAGGGCTGGGGCGCGGTGCTCTGCGGGAGGGGCCGGGGGGAGTCCAGCGGCAGGCCGGCCGCCGCGCCGGGGTGGACCGCCAGGGACGTCCGGCGGAAGGCGATACGGGCTCGGCGTGCGTCGCGACGAGACCTGTGCGCGGGCGTGCGCGGGTTCAGCGCACTCGGTGCACGTGCGGGTGGAGCCCGGCAAGGCGGTCGGCCCAACCGGAAGACGGTCCGGGCTCGGTACACGCCCGCCCGGCAGCTGCCGGCAGGCTCAGCGCGCTAGGCGGCTGGTACGAGTGGGCCTGCGAGGAAGTCACCCAGGAGCGGGCGGCCGGAAGACGGTAAGAGCCCGGTACGCGCCCTCACGGGGGGTCCGCGGCGGCTCAGCACCTCGGTGCTCGCGCGGCAGGGGCCCGGCCCGTCTGGCCGTTGCGGTAGACCCACCAGGCCAGCCCGAGGGCAAGCCGACACAAGCCCGCCACCACGCCTGCCCCCCCACACACACAACAGCCCCCGACAGACGCAGCACTCGGTTCTCGTGCCGCAGGAGCCCGCCCAGGCAGCCAAGCCGTCCCGTGTTGCGGTAGACCGACCGGGGCGGCCCGACGGGAAGACGACACAAGCCCAGCACCATGCCCGCCCTCACAACAGCGGCCGACAGGCCAAGCACGCGGTTCTCGTGCCGCAGGAGCCCGACCCGGAAGCCAAGCCGTCCCGTGTTGCGGTAGACCGACAGGGGCCGCCGACGGGAAACCACGCAGGCCCAGCACCACGCCCACCCTCACAACAGCCGCCGACAGGCGCACCACAAAGGTGCTCGCCGCAGGGGCCCAGCCAAAAGGCCAGCCCCCGACATGCTCAACACAAGAGTGCTCGTGCCGCAGGAGCCCGCCCAGGAAGTCGCTCAGCGCCCGACTTTGAGGGCCCGGTCATGCCCGCGCCCTCGCGGCAGGCGCCGACAGGGTCAGCGCACGCCGTGTCCCGTCGGGAGCGGGCGGGCGAAGAAGTCGTCCAGGGACAGGCCCGTCGCGGCGTTGACGAAGGCGCGCGCGGCGACCGAGCCGGGGGTCGCCGCGTGGATGGCCACCGAGACCTGGGCGCCGGCCTCGGGGTCGACCAGCGGCAGCGCTCGGGTCCGGCCGACCACCGGCATGGCCCGCAACCAGGTGTGCGGCACGATGCTCGCCCAGCCGCCCCCGCCCACGTGCGCGTAGAGGGAGGCGATCGAGTCCGTCTCGACCTGCGGGGTGACCACGTACCCCTTCTCCGCGAACACGGTGTCGACGATCTGACGGATCCGCATGTCCGGCGTCAGCAGCGCGAGCGGCAACTGGGCCGCGTCCGCCCAGGACACGGTGGCGGACTGGGCCACCAGGTGTTCGTCGGAGACCAGCAGCATGTATCTCTCCTGGTAAAGGGGGACGACCTGGAGGCCCTCCTGGTCGTCCGGGTCGAAGTGGGCGATCGCCACGTCGAGTTCGTAGTCGCGCAGCTGGCGGTGGAGTTCCTTCGTGGACAGCCGGGAGCGGACCTGGACCTTGGCCAGCGGGTGCGCCGCGCAGAACGCGGCCACGGGAAGGGCGAGGGTCGTGGACGCGGTGGGGTCGGTGCCGAGGCGGAGGGTGCCGGTGATGCCGGACTGCACGGCGGCCACCTCGGCCTTGAAGGCGTCCTGTTCGGCGAGGATCCGCTTGGCCCACACCACGAGCCGCTCGCCCTCGGGGGTGAGGCCCTGGTAGTTGTGGCCGCGGTTGATCAGCGTGACGTTCAGCTCGCGCTCCAGCTTGGCGATCGCCGCCGAGAGCGCGGGCTGGGAGACGTAGCAGGATTCCGCCGCCCGGGCGAAGTGCCGTTCCCTCGCCACTGCCACGAAGTATTCGAGCTGCCGGAACAGCATGAGCGGCTCCTCCCTGCCCATGGGATCACTGGCTCCATACTGTATGCAGTGTGGAGTGATGTACAGGGAGGAGACCGTACGGGTCAGCGCAGGAGCTTCACCGCGGCCACCACCAGCGGGTCAAGACCCTCCATTCCGGCGTCGACGAACTCGTGGAGGCGAGTGCGCATGCGCGGATCCCAGAACCTGTCGATGTGCCCCGCGACGGCCTCGGCGGCCTCCGCCCCCGGCAGATGGCCGAGGTTCCTGGCGATGTCGTTGGCCATCCTGCACTCCGCCGGCACGGTCGCTGTCATGTCAGTCCACCACCGTCACGAGGTCGTTCCCGGCGGCTTCGGTCGCACTCGGCCGGTCCGGGCGGGCGAGCGCGACCTGTACGGCGGTCACCTTGTACTCGGGGCAGTTGGTCGCCCAGTCGGAGTTCTCCGTGGTCACCACGTTGGCGCCGGTGACGGGGTGGTGGAACGTGGTGTACACGACCCCGGTCGGCATGCGGTCGGAGATCTCCGCGCGCAGGGTGGTCTGCCCGACGCGGCTGGCCAGGGTGACCAAGTCGCCGTGGTTGATGCCGCGGTCCTCGGCGTCGTGCGGGTGCAGCTCCAGCACGTCCTCGGGGTGCCAGGCGATGTTGCCGGTACGGCGGGTCTGGGCGCCGACGTTGTACTGGCTGAGGATGCGGCCCGTGGTGAGGACCAGCGGGAAGCGCCGGGTGCTGCGTTCGTTGGTCGGCACATAGGAGGTGACGACGAACTTGCCCTTGCCGCGCACGAATTCGTCCACGTGCATGACGGGCGTGCCCTCGGGTGCCTCCTCGTTGCACGGCCACTGGACACTGCCGAGCTTGTCGATGAGGTCGAAGGAGACCCCGGTGAACGTCGGGGTGACCGAGGCGATCTCGTCCATGATCTGGCCGGGATGGTCGTACGACATCTCGTAACCCATGGCGGTGGCGATCTCGCTGACGATCTGCCACTCGTGCTTGCCCGTCTTCGGCTTCATCACCCCGCGCACCCGGTTGATGCGGCGCTCGGCGTTGGTGAAGGTGCCGTCCTTCTCCAGGAAGGACGCTCCGGGCAGGAAGACGTGCGCGAACTTGGCCGTCTCGTTGAGGAACAGGTCCTGGACGACGACCAGTTCCATCGCTTCGAGGGCAGCCGTGACGTGCTTGAGGTTGGGGTCCGACTGGGCGATGTCCTCACCGTGCACGAACAGGCCGCGGAACGTGCCGTCGATGGCCGCGTCGAACATGTTGGGTATGCGAAGTCCCGGTTCGGCGAGGAGAATTCCGCCCCAGAGGTTCTCGAAGACGGTACGGACGGCGTCGTCGGAGACGTGCCGGTAGCCGGGAAGTTCATGCGGGAAGGAACCCATGTCGCAGGAGCCCTGCACGTTGTTCTGGCCGCGCAGCGGGTTCACGCCGACGCCGTCGCGGCCGATGTTGCCGCACGCCATCGCCAGGTTGGCCATTCCCATGACCATGGTCGAGCCCTGGCTGTGCTCGGTGACGCCGAGGCCGTAGTAGATGGCTCCGTTGGGGGCTTCGGCGTACAGCCGTGCGGCCGCGCGGAGTTCGGCGGCCGGGACACCGGTGATCTCCTCGACGGACTCCGGGCTGTTCTCCGGGCGGGCGATGAACTCGGCCCACTCGTCGAAGCCTTCGCACCGCTGGTCCACGAAGGACTGGTCGACCAGGCCCTCGGTGACGACGACGTGCGCCATGGCGTTGACGACGGCGACGTTGGTGCTGGGCCTGAGCTGGAGGTGGTGCTGCGCCTCGATGTGCGGGGAGCGCACCAGGTCGATGCGGCGCGGGTCCACGACGATCAACTTCGCGCCCTCGCGCAGGCGTCGCTTCATCCGGGAGGCGAACACGGGGTGCCCGTCCGTGGGGTTGGCGCCGATCACCATGATGACGTCGGCCTCGGCAACCGAGCGGAAGTCCTGGGTGCCGGCGGACTCGCCGAAGGTCTGCTTGAGTCCGTATCCCGTCGGGGAGTGGCAGACGCGGGCGCAGGTGTCGACGTTGTTGTTGCCGAAGGCGGCGCGCACCATCTTCTGTACGACGTAGACCTCTTCGTTGGTGCAGCGCGAGGAGGTGATGGCGCCGACGGAGCTCGTTCCGTAGCGGTCCTGGAGTTCGCGCATCCGGCGGGCGACCGTGCCGATCGCCTCGTCCCAGTCGACCTCGCGCCAGGGGTCGGTGATCTTCTCTCGGACCATGGGCTTGAGTTGTCGGTCGGGGTGGGTGGCGTAGCCGAACGCGAAGCGGCCCTTCACACAGGAGTGGCCCTCGTTGGCCCCGCCGTCCTTGTACGGCACCATGCGCACGAGTTCGTCGCCGCGGAGCTCGGCCTTGAAGGAGCAGCCGACCCCGCAGTACGCGCAGGTGGTCACAACTGACCTTGTGGGCATGCCCAGTTCGACGACCGAGCGCTCCTGGAGCGTGGACGTCGGGCAGGCCTGGACGCAGGCCCCGCAGGAGACGCACTCGGAGTCCATGAAGGTCTCCCCCGCGCCCGCCGAGACCTTGGAGTCGAAGCCGCGCCCCTCGATGGTGAGCGCGAACGTGCCCTGGACCTCGCCGCAGGCGCGGACGCAGCGGGAGCAGGCGATGCACTTGGCGGGGTCGAAGTCGAAGTAGGGGTTGGAGGTGTCCTTCTCGGCGTCGAGATGGTTCTCCCCCTCGTAGCCGTATCGGACCTGCCTGAGCCCCACCACGCCTGCCATGTCCTGGAGTTCGCAGTCGCCGTTGGCCGGGCAGGTGAGGCAGTCGAGGGGGTGGTCGGAGATGTAGAGCTCCATGACGCCCTGGCGGAGTTTCTCCACCTTCGGGGTCTGGGTGCGCACCTTCATCCCGTCGGCGCACGGGGTGGTGCAGGACGCGGGGGTGCCGCGGCGGCCGTCGATCTCCACCACGCACAGCCGGCAGGAGCCGAACGCCTCCAGGCTGTCGGTAGCGCAGAGTTTGGGTATGTCCAGGCCGGCCTGCGCGGCGGCGCGCATCACCGAGGTGCCCTCGGGGACGGTCACCGGTATACCGTCCACCTCCACGGACACCGTCGCCGGTCCTGGCCTCTCGGGTGTTCCGAAGTCTGGTTCCTTGAGGAGTGTCATGCCGTGCCCTCCGTCTTCGGGCCAGTCGCCTGTACGGGTTGGATGTCCAGGAGTCGACGGCCGCCGAGGAAGTCGTCGGGGAAGTGGGTGAGGGCGCTGCGGACGGGCAGCGGGGTGAGCCCGCCCATCGCGCACAGCGAGCCCTCGGTCATCAGGTCGCAGAGGTCTTCGAGCAGGGCGAGGTTCTCGTCCCGGTGGGTGCCGGCGACGATCTTGTCGATCACCTCGACGCCGCGCACCGCGCCGACCCGGCACGGTGTGCACTTGCCGCAGGACTCCTCGGCGCAGAACTCCATCGCGAAGCGAGCCTGTGCGGCCATGTCGACGCTGTCGTCGAAGACGACCACACCACCGTGGCCGACCATCGCTCCGGCGGCCGCGAACGCCTCGTAGTCCATCGGCAGGTCGAACATCGACTCCGGCAGGTACGCCCCCAGCGGACCGCCGACCTGCGCGGTGCGCACGGGACGTCCGGAGTGGGTTCCGCCGCCGTACTCCTCGATGAGCTCGCGCAGGGTGATGCCGAAGGCGGTCTCGACGATGCCGCCTTGGGCGATGTTGCCGCCGAGCTGGAAGACCTGGGTGCCGCGGGAGCGTTCGACGCCGAGTTGCTCGTACGCCTTCGCGCCCTCGGCCATGACCACGGGCACGGTGGCGAGAGTGAGGACGTTGTTGACCACGGTAGGTCTGCCGAACAGCCCCTCGATCGCCGGGATCGGCGGTTTCGCGCGGACCATGCCGCGCTTGCCCTCCAGGCTCTCCAGCATGGAGGTCTCCTCGCCGCAGATGTACGCGCCGGCGCCGACGCGGACGTGCAGGTCGAAGTCGAGTGCGGAGCCGAGGATGTTCCGGCCGAGCCAGCCGTGCTCGTGCGCGATCCCGATCGCCCGGCGCATCGTGGCCACCGCGTCCGGGTATTCCGAGCGGATGTACAGGTAGCCCTCGCTCGCTCCGACCGCGTGTGCGGCGATCGTCATGCCCTCGATGAGCATGAAGGGGTCGCCCTCCATGACCATGCGGTCGGCGAAGGTCCCGCTGTCGCCCTCGTCGGCGTTGCAGCAGACGAACTTCAGCTCGTCGGCGCAGTCGAGGACGGTCTTCCACTTGATACCGGCCGGGAATCCGGCGCCGCCGCGGCCGCGCAGTCCGGACGCGGTGACCTCGGCGACCACGTCCACGGGGGCGAGCTCCAGCGCGGTGCGCAGTCCCGCGAGGCCGCCGTACGCCACGTAGTCCTCGGTCGACAGGGGGTCGGTCACGCCGACGCGGGCGAAGGTGACGCGGTTCTGGCTTGACAGCCAGGGCAGTTCGTCGACGAGGCCGAGCCGCAGCGGATGGTCCGCGCCGTCGAGCATGCCCGCGCCCAGGAGGCTTTCGATGTCTTCCGGGGTCACCGGGCCGTAGCCGACGCGTCCTTGGGGGGTCACCACCTCGACCAGGGGCTCCAGCCACAGCATGCCGCGCGAACCATTGCGTACGACGTCCAGGGCCAAGTCGCCGCGATCTGCGGCCTGTTGGAGGGCCTGCGCGACCTCGTCGGCGCCGACGGACCTGGCGGCGGAGTCGCGGGGGACGTAGACGGTGGCCGTGGAGTGCGAGGGGTTGTTCATGAGGAGACCGTCCCGTCGAGGATCGAGCCCAGCCGGGCCGGGCCGACTCGTCCGTACAGCCGTCCGTTCGCCTCGACGGAGGGCCCGAGCGCGCAGTTGCCGAGGCAGAAGACCTGCTCGACGGTGACCGAGCCGTCCGCCGTCGTCTCCCCCAGAGAACATCCCGACTCGCGGGCGTAGCTGACCAGTTGGTCGGCGCCCAGGGCCTGGCAGGCCTCGGCGCGGCAGATGCGGACGGTGGTGCGGCCCGCGGGCTCGCGGCGGAAGTCGTGGTAGAAGGTCACCACTCCGTGGACGTCCGCCCGGGAGAGGTTGAGCTCCTCGGCGAGCACCGGCACGGCCTCCTGCGGCACATGGCCCAACTCGGCCTGGACGGCGTGCAGTACGGGCAGCAGCGCACCTCGCTCGCCCCGGTGACGGGCCACCACCCTCCGGACCACGCTCTCGACCGTCACGTCACTCCCGCTGGTCGTCATGATCGCTTCGCCTTCCGTCACGCGGGTCTCCGGCGAGGGGTGCAGGAGACGCAGACAATACTCCATACAGACTTCTGTATACACAACCCCGCCGCACGGGAGAGAGGAGACGCCGCACGCCGGGATCAGGTGGCGGACCAGGGCCGATTGTGGCGGTGACCGGCCCTTGCCGCCCGCCATGTTGCATACCAAAACCTGTATGCTGACGCGGCCGTCGGCAACCCTTCGGACGGCCCCACCGGCAAAGCCGCCGCCCGGCCACACCGGCGGCAGAACGGGACAACCATGCGCGAGGCACTCACGGCCGCTGCGTCCCGGCGCGTCACCCGCCCGGCGCCGCTGCGTCAGGCCGTGTACGACGCCCTGACCGAGCTGATCGTCAACGGCTCCCTCAAGCCCGGCCAGCACCTGGTCGAGGCCGAGCTCGCCGAACACCTGGGGGTCAGCCGTCAGCCGGTGCGCGAGGCACTCCAGCGGCTCCAGACCGCCGGCTGGGTGGATCTGCGGCCCGCCCAGGGGGCCTTCGTCCACTCCCCGACCGAGGAGGAGGCCGCCCAACTCCTCGGCGTCCGGTCGGTTTTGGAGACGTATTCGGCCCAGCTCGCCGCCAAGAACGCGAAGCCCGAGGACATCACACATCTCGACGAGCTCCAGCTGGAAGGCATCGCCGCGCTCGCCGAGGGCGACGTCGAGCGACTGGTCTCCGCCAACACCGCGCTGCACGACTTCATCACCACCGTCGCCGACAACGCCGTACTGGCCGAACTGATCGCCCAGGTGGGCCAGAAGGTCCGCTGGTACTACACGCCCATCGCCAAGCCACGCGGCAAGGAGGCCTGGAACGAGCACACCCAGCTCATCAGGGCCATCGCCAAGGGCGACGCGGAGCAGGCCGGCGAGGTCATGCGCAAGCACACCGAACGTACGACCGACTTCTACCGCAGGCAGATCGCGGCCAGGGCGAACCAGGACTGACGTCTTCCCCGGCACGGTTCAGGACGCGGCGAGGGAGCCGGCGGGACGGCGGGGACCCCCGAGGCCGAGGGCCGGGTCGAGGACAGGATCGAGGACGGAGTCGAGGACCGGTGGGCGGCGGGTCTCGGCGGCGGCTCGCAGTTCGAGCAGCCACGGCAGGACCGTGCGCAGCAAGACGTCGAGTCCGCCGCCGTCCGCGCCGAGCATCGCCTCCGCGGGCACCAGTACCGGGTCGGCGAACACCGTGGACGTCGCGCTGCCACGGGGGCCGGCGGTGCCGGGCCGCGCGGGGACGAACAGGTCGGGGGCGTGCGCCGGGACCGCCCAGAGCGTCAGCCCGTCGGGGGCGGTGAGGGGCCGGGAGGACCAGACGTAGAGGTCGGCCTCCCCTGCCGCGACGACCCGCCGCTTGCGGGCCCGCAGGGCCACCACCTCACCGGAACGGGTGGCCGTGGAGCGCGGCACGAGGAGTTGGGTCTCCGCCGCCGGCCCGTCACCCCCGGCCTCCGACGTCGACTCCGCATCCGACTCCGAGTCCGACTCCGACTCGGCGAGCGCGAGACTGGCGAGGTGGCGTCCGGCGGCGATCTCGGCGCGCAGCCAGGGGCCGCCGTACGCCTCGATGACGGCGACAGCCGTGTAGTGGGACTGGAGCACGGCCGCCGTCGCCGGGCAGACCCGCGCGCTCCGCGCGACCACGTCGACGGCTTCGGGCAACCCCCGTCCCCCGCCGCCGAATGCGGTGGAGGCGGTGAGTCCCAGGAGTCCCGCGCGGCCGAGGGCCGTCACGGCGCCGCGAGGGAACCGGCCCTGGACGGCCGTCGCTTCGGCGACGGGTCCGACGACGCCGGTCAGGACTTCGGAGAGAGCGGTGCGGTACGACACGGGGCGGCCCCCTCGGGCGTGGCTGATGTTCCACTGCCGAACAATGATTGCATACAGTATTCTGCATGTGAAGGTGAACGCGCCAGGGGTCCAGCCGGGCGATTCCCGAAAGTCCTCGGCACCGTACGAGACGTGGCACCGTACGAGACGTGGCGCCGCGCGAGACATGGCGATCGACAGACGGCTCGACCCACCAGTCGAACGAGGGAGACAGGGCCCATGCCCGACACACCCACCGTGACAGCCCGCGGCCCGATCAGCAGGCCCACCCCGTTGCGCCAGGCGGTCTACGAGGCCCTCACCGAACTGATCATCAATGGCTCGCTCACACCCGGTCAGCACCTGGTCGAGGCCGAGCTGGCCGAAAGTCTCGGGGTGAGCCGGCAGCCGATCCGTGAGGCGCTGCAGCGGCTCCAGACCGCCGGCTGGGTCGATCTGCGCCCGTCCCAGGGGGCCTTCGTCCACTCCCCCACCACCGAGGAGTGCACCCAACTCCTCACCGTGCGGGCCCTCTTGGAGACCCATTCCGCGCGCGGCGCCGCCCAGCACGCCACTCCGCGCGACGTCGCCCGTTTGTGGGAGCTCCAGCAAACGGGCCTGGCCGCCCTGGCGGCAGGGGACGCCCGGGCCATCGTGGAGGCGAACGCCGCCCTCCACAACCACATCACCCTGCTCTCCCGCAACGCGGTCCTCGCCGAACTCATCCCCCAGGTCGACCGGCGGGTGCGCTGGTACTACATGCCCATCGCCAAGCCCCGCGGCAAGGACGCCTGGAACGAGCACGCGAGGATCATCGAGGCCATCGGCGAGGGCGCCCCGGACCGCGCCGAGGAGCTCATGCGCCGACACACCCGCAGCACCACCGACTTCTACTGCCGGCAGATCGCCGCGGTGGCCGGCCGGGGCGACTGACCCCGGCCCGACCACCATTCCCCCCGGCGGGCCAGTCGGCTCAGGGGTTCGGAGCGATCTCCCGCAGCAGCCCCGTCGTCACGTCGAAGACGAACCCCCGCACATCGTCGGTGTGCGGGAGGAACGGCGAGGTGCGCACCCGCTGCATGGACTGCCGTACGTCCTGGTCGACGTCACGGAAGGCCTCCACCGCCCAGGCGGGGCGCTGGCCGACCTCCAGCTCCAGTTCGTGCCGGAAGTCCTCGGTCAGGGTCTGCAGACCGCAGCCGGTGTGGTGGATGAGCGCCACGCTGCTGGTGCCGAGCGCTCGCTGACTGATCGTCAGGGAACGGATCGTGTCGTCGGTGACCACACCTCCTGCGTTGCGGATGGTGTGGCAGTCACCGAGTTCCAGGCCGAGCGCGGCGTGCAGGTCGAGTCGGGCGTCCATGCAGGCCACGACGGCGACACGCAGGACGGGGCGGGCGCCCATGCCGGGGTCGGTGAACCCTGCGGCGTAGGCGCGGTTGGCTTCCACGAGCCGGTCGGTGACCGTCGCGGTTCGCGGTACTGAAGTCGACATGGGGGACTACCTCACTCCGGTCGAGTCCGTCAGATGACGCCCTGCTCCTTGAGCTGCGGCAACTCGGCGCGGGACAGCCCGAGTTCATGAACGAAGATCTCTTCGTTGTGTTGGCCGAGGAGGGGTGGGGTGGTGATGGTGGTGGGTGAGTCGGAGAGTTTGAGGGGGTTGCCGACCGTGGTGAACGTGCCGCGCTGCGGGTGCTCGACCTCGACGATCATGTCGTTCGCGGCGAGAGAAGCGTCCTCGATGATCTCTTTCGGGGACAGGATCGGCCCACAGGGGATGTTGTGCGCGTTGAGCTGTTCCAGGACCTGCCATTTGGGCAGGGCCGCGGTCCATTCCTCGATCAGCTGGAACATCTTCGCCAGCTTCGGCAGCCGGGCCTGGGCTGTGGCCCACTCGGGGTCCTCGGCGAGTTCGGGACGGCCGATCAGAGCGGCCAGGGGTTTCCAGCCGACGGGCTGGACGATGACGTACACGTAGTCGTTGGGACCGCCCGGCGCGCACCTGACGGCCCAGCCGGGCTGCCCGCCCCCCGACGCGTTCCCGGAACGCGGCACCTCGTCGGTGAAGTTCTCGTTGGGGTACTCGGCCAGCGGCCCGCGCGCCAGGCGCTGCTGGTCGCGGAGTTTGACCCGGCACAGGTTCAGGACCGCGTGCTGCATCGCCACGTTCACCCGCTGCCCGCGCCCGCTCCGCTCCCGCTGCAACAACGCGGCCAGGATCCCGGCCACCGCATGGATCCCGGTACCCGAATCACCGATCTGCGCACCGGTCGCCATCGGCGGCCCGTCCTCGAACCCGGTCGTGGCCATCGAGCCGCCCATCGCCTGCGCGACCACCTCGTACGCCTTGAAGCCCGTGTACGGGCCCTCCCCGAACCCTTTGATCGAGGCGTACACGATCCGCGGGTTGATCTCCCGGATCCGTTCCCACGTGAACCCCATACGATCGACCGCGCCCGGCGCGAAGTTCTCCACCAGCACATCCGCACCCCGGATCAACGCGGTCAGGATCTCCCGCCCCCGGTCCGTCTTGGTGTTCAAGGTGATGCTGCGCTTGTTGCAGTTGAGCATCGTGAAATACAGCGAGTCCGCGCCCGGGACATCCCGCAGCTGCCCGCGCGTGACGTCCCCGCCCGGCGCCTCCACCTTCACCACATCCGCCCCCAGCCACGCCAGCAACTGCGTCGCCGACGGACCCGACTGCACATGCGTCATGTCCAACACCCGCACACCCTCAAGAGCCGTACTCGACACAAGCCACCTCACTTGTCCGTTGCCTTGAGCGTCCTGGTGCGCCGGTCCTGACCCCTTGTTCGGCACATTGCATACAGTCGACGAATACTGTATGAAGATTGTTATCCCGCATCCGGTGGGTGATGTCCAGGGGGCGTGCAGCACTTTTCAGTCGTGCATCACTTTCAGACGGGAGCCTCATCATGGACCTGTACGAGCATCAGGCCCGGGCCCTCTTCGAGGAACACGGAATCCCGGTGCCGAGGGCGGAGGTCACCGACTCGCCCCAGGAGGCCCGTGCGATCGCCCGCAGGCTCGGCGGCAGCGTCGTCGTCAAGGCGCAGGTCAAGACCGGTGGCCGCGGCAAGGCGGGCGGGGTGCGGCTCGCCGCCGACCCGGCCGGGGCCGAGAAGACGGCACGCCGGATCCTCGGCATGGACATCAAGGGACACCCGGTCGACAGGGTCATGCTGGCCCAACCGGTGGACATCGAGAGCGAGTTCTACGTCGCCTACGTTCTCGACCGGGCCGCGGGCCGTTTCCTCGCCATCGCCTCGGCGGAGGGCGGCATGGACATAGAGGAGGTCGCCGCGGTCCGCCCGGAGGCGGTCGCCCGTATCCACATAGACCCCGCCGAGGGTGTCACCTCGGCGAAGGCGGGCGAGATAGCCGAGGCCGCCGGGCTGCCACCGCAGACCGTCGACGTTCTCGTACGACTGTGGGAGGTCCTGGTTCGCCGGGACGCGGTCCTCGTCGAGGTCAACCCGCTCGTCCGCACCCGGCAGGGGCACATGCTCGCCCTCGACGGCAAGGTCACCCTCGACGACAACGCCCGCTTCCGGCAGCACCGTTGGGGCGCCGAGAGCATCGCGTACGGCGATCCGCTGGAGGCGGCCGCCGCCGCGAAGGGCCTCGACTACGTCAAGCTCGACGGTGAGGTCGGCATCATCGGCAAC
The DNA here is from genome assembly GCF_040606575.1 of Streptomyces sp. NPDC005402. Taxonomy (NCBI): domain Bacteria; kingdom Bacillati; phylum Actinomycetota; class Actinomycetes; order Kitasatosporales; family Streptomycetaceae; genus Streptomyces; species Streptomyces sp. NPDC005402. The sequence continues at coordinate 3,062 of NZ_JBEXFB010000020.1, read as the reverse complement.
GGCGCCGGCCTGGTCATGTCGACCCTCGACGCGGTCGCCGGCTGCGGAGCCCGTCCCGCCAACTTCCTCGACATCGGCGGCGGTGCCTCGGCCCAGGTCATGGCCGACGGGCTGACGGTCATCCTGTCGGACCCGGCCGTGAAGTCCGTGTTCGTCAACGTCTTCGGCGGCATCACCGCCTGCGACGCGGTTGCCGACGGCATCGTCAAGGCCCTGGACGAGGTCCGGCTCACCAAGCCGCTCGTCGTGCGCCTTGACGGCAACAACGCCGCTCGCGGCCGGGCCGTCCTCGACCGGCGCGCCCACCCCCTGGTCCAGCAGGCCACCACCATGGACGGTGCCGCCCGCCGTGCCGCCGAACTCGCCGACACCAGCTGAAGGAGCGGGACATGGCCATCTTCCTGACCAAGGAGTCCAGGGTCCTCGTCCAGGGCATGACCGGCGGCGAGGGCATGAAACACACCCGGCGCATGCTCGCCGCCGGCACCAACGTGGTCGGCGGCGTCAACCCGCGCAAGGCCGGCCGGAGCGTCGACTTCAACGGCCGGGCCGTACCCGTCTTCGGGTCGGTCGCCGACGCCATACGGGCGACCGGAGCCGACGTCACCGTCGTCTTCGTGCCACCCGCCTTCGCCAAGGCGGCAGTTGTCGAGGCCGCGGACGCGGGAGTCCAACTGGCCGTCGTCATCACCGAGGGCATCCCCGTCCACGACTCCGTCACCTTCACCTCGTACGCGAAGAGGAAGGGGACCCGGATCGTCGGCCCCAACTGCCCCGGCCTCATCACACCCGGCCAGTCCAACGCCGGCATCATCCCGGCGGACATCACCAGGTCCGGCCGGGTCGGTCTGGTGTCCAAGTCGGGCACGCTCACCTACCAACTCATGCACGAGCTGCGTGACATCGGCTTCTCCACCTGTGTCGGCATCGGCGGAGACCCCGTCGTCGGCACCACCCACATCGACTGCCTGGCCGCCTTCCAGGACGACCCCGACACCGAACTGATCGTTCTCATCGGGGAGATCGGCGGCGACGCCGAGGAACGGGCGGCCGCGTACATCCGTGAGCACGTCACCAAGCCCGTCGTGGGCTACATCGCCGGATTCACCGCGCCCGAGGGCCGGACCATGGGCCACGCGGGCGCCATCGTGTCCGGTTCGGCGGGCACGGCGCAGGTGAAGAAGGCGGCGCTGGAGGCGGTCGGCGTCAAGGTCGGGAACACCCCCACCGAGACGGCCCGCCACGTGCTCGCCCTGCTGGACACGGTCCGCGAGGCCCCTCAGGCCTGACCCGGAACCACCCAGCGGCGGACGGAGACCCCTCCGGCCCCGCCGCGTTCCCCCGTACCCCGCCCCCGACTGTGCACCGAGAGCGGAGACATCGCATGACAACCACCCTCAACTCCACCCACCTCGTGGTGAAGTCCGGTACCTCCTGGAACGACGCCTGGCAGCGCTGCCTCACCGTCGCCCCCGAGGCCTTCCGGGACGACCGCGTCCTCAACCTCTGGGCCTCCGCCTGGCAGGCCGACGGCCGGGCGCTGCCCGCCACCAGCCCCGTCGACGGCAGCCCGATCGCCGGCCCGCCGCGCCTGGACCGGGAAGCCGCCCACCAGGCCGTCCGCGCCTCCCTCGACCAGCACCGCGCCTGGCGGCACATACGGCTCCAAGAGCGCCGAGCCCGCGTCGCGGCCACCCTCGACGCCCTCACCCAGCACCGCGAACTCCTCGCCCTCCTGCTCGTGTGGGAGATCGGCAAGCCCTGGCGGCTCGCGCAGGCGGACGTCGACCGGGCCATCGACGGCGTGCGCTGGTACGTCGACGGCATCGAGCCGATGGTCGAGGGCCGCGCCCCGCTGGACGGACCGGTGTCCAACATCGCCAGCTGGAACTACCCGATGAGCGTGCTCGTTCACGCCATGCTGGTGCAGGCACTGGCGGGCAACGCGGTCATCGCCAAGACCCCCACCGACGGCGGCGTCGCCTGTCTGACCCTGGCCTGCGCGCTCGCCGCCCGTGAGGGAATCCCCGTCACCCTCGTCAGCGGCAGCGGCCGAGAGCTGTCCGAGGCACTGGTGCGGGCGCCCGAGATCGGCTGCGTCTCCTTCGTCGGCGGCCGCGACACCGGCGCCGCCGTCGCCACGGCCGTCGCCGACCTCGGCAAGCGCCACGTACTCGAGCAGGAGGGACTCAACACCTGGGGCATCTGGAACCACACCGACTGGGACGCGCTCACCGCCGTCATTCCCAAGCTCTTCGACTACGGCAAGCAGCGCTGCACCGCCTACCCGCGGTTCGTCGTCCAGCGTGAGCTGTTCGACGAGTTCCTGGCGGCCTACCTCCCCGCGGTGCGCACCCTGCGCCTCGGCCACCCGCTCGCCGTCGAGCACCCCGACGACCCCTACCCGGCACTGGACTTCGGCCCGGTGATCAACGCGGCCAAGGCGAAGGAACTGCGCGACCAGGTCGCCGAGGCGATCAACCGCGGAGCCGTCCCCGTCCACCGCGGCAGCGAGGCGGACGCCCGCTTCCTGCCCGGCCAGGACACCTCGGCCTACGTCCAGCCGGTCACGCTCCTGAACCCGCCCCCCTCCTCACCCCTGCACCACGCGGAACCCTTCGGCCCGGTCGACACCATCGTCCTGGTCGACACGGAGGCGGAACTGCTGGCCGCGATGAACGCCTCCAACGGCGCGCTGGTCGCCACCCTGTCCACCGACGACCGGGCCACCTTCGACCGGCTCGCCCCGCAGATCCGCGCCTTCAAGGTCGGTCACGGCAAGCCGCGTTCCCGCGGCGACCGGGACGAGCTGTTCGGCGGGTTCGGCGCCTCCTGGAGCGGCGCCTTCGTCGGCGGCGAGCTGCTGGTGCGCGCCGTCACCCGGGGCCCGACCGGCGAGCGGCTGCCCGGCAACTTCCCCGAGTACCAGCTGATGCCGTGAGGCGAGTCCGGGGGGGGGGCCCCCGGGGGGGGGGGGGGGCGCCCCCCCCCCCCCCCCCCCACGGGCGAGTTGGGGGGGGGGGGAGGAGAACCGAGAGAAAAACCCGCCGGTGTGGTGTTTT
>NZ_JBEXFB010000019.1:129774-200750 GCF_040606575.1 Streptomyces sp. NPDC005402 | reverse complement strand
CAAATCCTCACGCCACTCGGTCCGTTGCGGGCGGCGATCGGCGTCGGTTTCCTGTTCGGCGCCGGCCACTTCCACCCCGCGCCGCCACGTCACCGCCTTCTCAGACGCGCCGCCACGTCACCGCCTTCTCAGACGCGCTGCCACAGCCCCGGGGCGAGGGCGGGCTGCCACGCGGTCTGCGCCTGATGGGTCTGCAGGCACTCGTACGAGACACCGTCGAGGATCACCCGCGCTCCGACCTCGTACACCCGGCCCGCGGCCCAGGCGCCCTCCTGGCCGTCCTCGGGGGCCGATGTGCCGTTCGAACTCGTGCTGGTGCTGAGGGTGAGGCCGTAGGTGCTGAGGATCGGGTTGATCGGCTGGTAGAAGGTCGTTCCGCCACTCGTGCAGTCGCCGGAGCCCCCGGACGTGACGCCCTGGGCCTGTACCCCCGAGATGTACGAACCGCCGGAGTCGCCCGGCTCCGCGCACACCGTCGTACGGGTCACTCCGTCGACGGCGCCCTGGGCGTAGTTGACGCTCGTGTCGTGCTGCTGGATCGTGCCGCAGTGCCAGCCCGTGGTGGAACCGGACCGGCACACCGCGGCACCCGCCAGGGCCTGCACCGAGCCGGCGGTCTGCACGTCCTGGCCGCCCTCTCCCTTGACGGCGGGTGTCGCGGTCCAGTCGCTGTTGACCCCCACCCACGCCATGTCCTGACCGGGGAAGACGGACGCCTGGAAGGTGCCCTGGGCGACCTGGTTGTACCCGGCGGTCTTCGCCCCCGCCTTCCCGCAGTGGCCGGCCGTGGCGAACCCCTGCTGGTCGCCCTTGGTGACGCCGAAGCCCACGGAACAGCGGGCCGTGTCGTCGATGTAGAAGGCGTCACCGCCCCGGATGTCGTACAGGGCGCGCGGCTGGTCGGCCGTCACCTTGACGGCCACGAGCGCGCTGTCGACGTCGGCGGCCTTGATGAGTGTGTCCGCGGCGGCGCGGCTCGTCGCCTGCACCGTCACCCGGTTGGTCCGTACGTCGATGTACCGGACCGGTGTGTCGAGGCCCTTGCCGGTCACGGCACGGTCCAGCTTCGTCTTGGCCGTCCTCAGGTCCGCCAGCGGGGACTTGACGACCACCGCCCGCGCTCCACCGGCCTCGATGGCGGGGCTGTCCGCGACGTCGGTGCTCGCGACGGTCAGGTCGGCGGAGGTGGCCCCACTCACCCACGCTCCGGCGAAGCGTTTGCCCAGCGCGTTCTGGAGCCGGCCGGCCCGGGTGCCCGCCTCGGCCTCGTTCACCAGGCGGGTCCTGGCCTGGGCCTCGGTCAGGCGCAGGTCGCGCTGCATGGCCCGCAGGACCGCGGGGGAGGGACTGTTCGCGCCGAGCGTCTCGGCGGCGGAGGGTGCCGGGGTCGGCGCGGGGGGCTCGACGGCGGCGGCCGCGGGCAGCCCCGTGAGCACGAGTGCGCCGAGTACCGTCAACGCGGCACAACCGGCTGAAACGTGTCTGTGGGCCATCAGGCGTCTCCTCGGGGGTGGAGTGCGAAAGGTCTCGAATCCCTAGGTTTTGCCGAAAACGCCTCAGGCGATGTGCGTCGCCCGCGCGTTCCGCGCATCGGACGACAAGAAGGGGCCGCCCGGCGGAGCACGGGATGCCGCCGGACCGGCACACCGGGTACCGGCGCCCGGCGGTCGATCACGCGGGGGTGAGGCCCGGCTTGCCGGCCTCCGTCACGAAGGACGCGGCGGTCGAGATCGGCGCACCCGGAGTCGTCACGGCGGACACGGTCCGGAAGTCGGCTCGCGCCTTCTGACGGTCGAGGGTGACCCGCACATAGCCGCGGCGCCCGTCGTAGAACTTCAGGTGCGGGTTGGCCTTGAGGTAGGTGTCCCAGGTGGAGGGCCTCTCGGCGCCGTCCCGCCCGCTGGCGACCGACGTGGCGGTGAACTCCGTGCCCAGGGTGGGGGAGGACGGGTCGTCGAAGTCGTCCTTGATGTCGAAGGCGTACGCGACGTGCACGTCCCCGGTCATCACCACCAGGTTCTCGACCCCGGCCGACTTCGCGCCGTCGAGGATCCTGCGACGCGAGGCCCGGTAGCCGTCCCAGGCGTCCATGGACAGCTGCGGCTCCGCGGTGAGGTCCAGTTTGCGCTGGGAGAAGCAGACCTGTTGCGGCATCACGTTCCACAGCGCCTGCGAGGCGCGCCAGCCGTCGATCAGCCAGCTCTCCTGCGTCGCCCCGGTCATGGTGCGTGCCGGGTCGTCCTGCAGGGGGCCGCCGGTGTGCTTGGTGTCCGCGTACACCTGGTCGGAGCGGTACTGCCGGGTGTCGAGGATGTCGAACTGGGCGAGCGTGCCCCACTGGAGCCGGCGGTAGAGCTGGGCGTCGGGGCCGTTCGGCAGCTGCCCGGCGCGCAGCGGCTGGTTCTCCCAGTAGGCCCGGTAGGCGGCGGCGCGGCGCAGCAGGAACTCCTCCGGCGGATCGTTGTTCTCGCTGATGGCGCCGCCGTAGTTGTTCTCGGTCTCGTGGTCGTCCCAGGTGACGACGAAGGGGTGGGCCGCGTGGGCCGCCCTGAGGTCCGGGTCGCTCTTGTAGAGGGCGTACCGCAGCCGGTAGTCCTCCAGGGTCATGGCTTCATGGTTGAAGCGGTCGGGCAGCTTGCGGTCGGTGTAGGCGCGGTGGCCGCCCACGGAGTTCACGGCGTACTCGTACAGGTAGTCGCCGAGATGCAGGACCACGTCGACGTCGTCCTGGGAGAGGTGGCGGTGTGCCGTGTAGTACCCGTCGAAGTAGGCCTGGCAGGAGACGGCGGCGTAGGTGAGCGACGCGGCCGCGGCGGTGGTGAGCGGCGCCGTACGGGTACGGCCCGTCCCGCTGATCCAGGTCCCGGTCTTGAACCGGTAGTAGTAGACACGGTCGGGCTCGAGGCCGTCGACGTCGATGTGCAGGGTGTGGTGGTACTCCGGGTAGGCGACGGCGGTGCCGCTGCGGACGGGCGCGCCGAAACTCTCGTCGAGGGCCATCTCCCACTGGACGACGACGTACTGCGGGGGCAGACCGCCGTCGGGCTCGAACGGCGTGGGGGCGAGCCGGGTCCACAGCAGCACGGAGTCGGGCAGCGGGTCCCCGGAGGCGACGCCGAGCGTGAAGGGGTCACTGGCGATCCTCGCCGCGTCGAGTTCGCGGGAGCCTGCCGCACCCCGGGCCGGCAGCTGGGTGCCGAACGCGAGAGCGGCGGCCGCCGCGGTGACCGTGAGAAAGCGGCGCCGCCCGAAGTGCCGTGCGGCGGCACGCAGTTCGGGGTCGTGTCGTGAAGCCAAGGGAGCTCCTTGCGCAGTTGATCGCCGGCAGAGAACCCCCGCATGCTAACCAGACAATGATCAGATTTCGGACATGCCTGTCGGAGCGCCGGTTAACCTGTGCTCATGCCTCGCTACGAATACCGCTGCCGGACCTGCGGCGACACCTTCGAACTCAGCCGTCCCATGGCCGAGTCCTCCGCCCCCGCCGACTGCCCCGCCGGTCACGACGACACGGTGAAGCTGCTGTCGACGGTGGCGGTGGGCGGCTCGGCGTCCGCGTCGGCCCCGGCGCCCCAGGCGGGCGGCGGTGGAGGCGGCTGCTGCGGCGGAGGCTGCTGCGGCTGACCGCCGTACGCACACCGCTTCAGCCTGCCTTCAGGTCCGCGTGCCTAGCGTGGGCCCATGTCAGCCATCGACTGGGTCAACGGCCTCATGGACACCCTCGGCGCTCCCGGCGCCGGGGTCGCCATCGCCCTGGAGAACCTCTTCCCGCCCATCCCGAGCGAGGCGATCCTGCCGCTCGCGGGCTTCGCGGCGAGCACCGGCCGGATGAGCCTGGTCGCCGTGCTGCTGTGGACGACGGCGGGCTCGGTGATCGGCGCCCTCGCGCTCTACGGCGTCGGCGCGCTCCTCGGCCGGGACCGCACGGTGGCGCTCGCGGCCCGGCTGCCCCTGGTGAAGGTCTCGGACATCGAGCGGACCGAGGCCTGGTTCCTGCGGCACGGCACCAAGGCGGTGTTCTTCGGCCGGATGATCCCGGTCTTCCGCAGCCTGGTCTCGATCCCGGCCGGCGTCGCACGCATGCCGCTGCCCGTGTTCCTGACGCTGACCACGCTGGGCAGCGCCCTGTGGAACACGGCGTTCGTCCTCGCGGGCCACGCCCTGGGCGCCAACTGGACCCAGGTCACCGACCTCGTGTCCGCGTACTCGAAGGTCGTGCTGGTGGCCGCCGCGCTCACGGTCGTGGCGTTCGTCGCCGTACGACTGCTGCGGCGGCCCTCCTCTACTGAGGTGTCCGAACCGTCCTGAGGAACTCCCGCAGGATCCGCTCCCCCGCCGCGACACCCCGCTCCGGCAGCGCGCCGATCGCCGGAGCCGTCCAGCTGACGTCCGCCAGCTCCCCGTGCCCCGGCCGCCAGCCCCGGTCTGCCGCGAGCAGCAGGTCGGCGTCCAGCAGCGAGTCACCCGCGGCCAGCGTCAGGCAGGCCCCGGTACGCCGGGCCACCTCGCGCACGGCCGCGCTCTTGGTGAGCGGCTTGGGGACGGCGTAGATCTTGCGGCCCTGGAGCGAGACCGTCCAGCCGCGGTTCTCGGCCCACACCGCGAACTCCTTCACCCAGTCCTCGGGCAGCAGTTCGCGCTCGACGACCAGGTAGACGAAGAGGTCCTCGGCGATCCGGTGCTTGCGCACCCACAGGGGGTCGGCCGTTGCCTGGAGGTGCGCGCTGATCTCGGCCAGCGGGGCGCACTCGTCGGCGAGGCGGGCCGTGACGCTCGCGTGCCAGTCGAGGTCGGTGACGCCGTCGACCAGCAGGTGGCCGCCGTTGGCGCAGATCGCGTAACCGGGCACGGGGCCCGGGAGGTTGATGCGCTGGTACTGCTTGCGGGTGCGGGTCGTCGTCGGCACGAAGACCGCCTCGTCCCCGAGCTCGCAGAGCAGTTGGGCCGCGGTCTCCGTCATGTACGACAGCGGCCTGCTCTCGTGCACCTCGACGCAGAGCAGCCGGGGCGCCCGCGCGTCCGGCATGGTCAGCGCGAGGGCGGCGGCGGAGTAGATGAGCGTACGGTCGAGGTCGCTGGCGACCAGCACCGGAGCCTGGGCCGGCATCAGACCGTCACCGCCTTGCCGTCGGCACCCGTCGCGCCGCGCGTGTACTTGGGGTGGATCAACCCCACGCAGGTGTAGGGGAGTTCGGCGACCTCTTCCACCGGGACACCTCTCTGCTCGGCCAACAGGCGTACGTGGTCCAGGTCCGCGCCCGCACCGGCCCTGGCCAGGATCTTCCAGGGCACCCGGCGCAGCAGCACCCGGGTGGTCTCACCGACACCCGGCTTGACGAGGTTGACGTCGTGGATGCCGTACTCCTCACTGATGCGTTCCACGGCGGCCCAGCCCTCCCAGGTGGGCTCGCGGTCCCCGGCCAGCAGTTCCTTCACGGTGGCGTCAACGGCGTCCGCGACCTCGGGGAAACGGGCGGCGACGGCGTCCAGGAAGTCCACCGACACGTCCGCGCCCGCGAGTTCGCGGTAGAACTTCGCGCCGTGGAAGTCGTGCGGGCCGACCAGGTCCGCGCGCAGGACCGTACGCGAAATCAGGCCGGAGACCGTGGAGTTGAGGCAGGCGGAGGGGATGAGGAAGTCCTCACGGGTGCCGTACGTGCGCACGCACGAGCCCGGGTCGGCGAGTACGGCGATCTCCGGGTCGAAGCCCGCGGCGCCACCCTCGGCCTCGAACTTCCGCACCGCTTCCGTCAGTTCACGCGTGATCGCGCCCTTGCCGGTCCAGCCGTCCACGAACACGACGTCGGCGGGCTCGTGGTGTTCGGCCAGCCAGCGCAGGGCGTTGGCGTCGATGCCGCGGCCGCGGACGATCGAGACGGCGTAGTGCGGCAGGTCGAGGCCGTGGCGGAATTGGGCCCAGCGGCGCATCAGGACGCCGACGGGGGTGCCGGCACGGGCGAGGGAGACCAGCACGGGCCGGGGCGAGCGCTCCTGCAGCACGATCTCCGTGACGGCGCCGACGGCCTGGGCGAGCCGCGCGGAGGACTCCTTCAGGGCCGTCCGGAACAGCTCCTGGTACTGGTCGCTCGGCTGGTACTCCATCGGCAGCGACTCCGCGTAGTGCGCGCCGCCGCTCTGGATGGCCTCCTCGCGCTCCTCGGTCGGGGCCTCCAGCGTGACATCCGAGAGGTCCTGCAGCAGCCAGCCGACGTCCTCCGGGGCGTAGGAGGAGAAGGCGGGGCCGCGCAGGGGGGCGGGGAGCATGGAGGGCCTTTCGGGGGTGTGGCTGGGGATCACCGCGAGGACTGTCTGCCGGGTGTGCGGGGCCAGCTGGGCCAGGAGGCCGTCCGGCGCGTGGAGTTCGGGGGTGTCGGCGGCGGAGTCGACGATCGCGACCACCGCGTCGAAACCGGCGCCGGCGACGTTGTACGCGTAGCGGTCGCCGGGGCCGTCGGCCGGGTTGTCGTGGGCCGGGAAGGTGAGACGGGTGCGGATCGCGTATCCCGGGTCGTCCACGGCGAGGACGGGTGAGCGGGTGGTGGTGGAGTAGGTGAACTCGGTGTCCTGAGCGAGCTGTTCGAGTTCGCGGGCGAGTCTGAGGGGGGCGTACATCAGCTCTTCGAAGCCGAGGATGTGCACGCGGTGCGCGTCTTTCGGGAGCGCCTCGGCCAGGCGGGTGGCCATCGCGGGGAGTTCGCGTTCCAGGCGTATTCGGTGTGCCGGGGTGAAGCCGTGGCGGGCGCCGTCGGGGAGGTCTCGGGGCCAGAAGAGGTCCACACGGTTTGTCGCCGGGTGCGGGTCGGTGGGGGCTCGGCGCGCAGTTCCCCGCGCCCCTGGGCGGGTCACCTCGTACCTCGCTACAAGGTCCCGGCCCTTCTCCAGGACCCCTTCGGGCAGGCTTACGGTGCCTGAAGCCGCCGCCACCAGGTCCACGCGAGCGCCTATCTCCGCTGCGAACCGCTCCAGCCGCCCCGCGTCCTTTTCCGACCGCATGTCCACCAGGGCGACCACCACGTACCGGTCCCGCGGATAGCGCGCGTGCAGGTCCCTGATCGTGTTCAGGACCGTGTTTCCCGTGGAGAACTCGTCGTCCACGAGGACCAAGGGGCCGTCGCCGGCCAGCAGGGCCGGGTCCTCCGGCAGCAGGAGATGGCTCGTGGCGTGGGAGTGGGACTCCTCGAAGCCGCCCGCGGTGGCCACGCCGGGGACCGGGCGGCGGGTGGAGTGGAGGTAGGGGGCGAGGGCGATGCCGTCGGCGACGCAGTGGCCGAGGCCGGTGGCGGTCTCCGCGTACCCCAGGACGACGGCCCGGGCGGCCTCCTCGTCGCCCAGCAGCTCCCGTACCCGGCGACCGAGGGTGAATCCCTGACCGTAGACCACACTCGGCGACTGCGGGACGTGTTTGCCCAGCACGTTGGAGACCAGCAGATGGGCCCGCTTGGGGTTGCGGCGCAGTGCCAGTCCCAGCAGGTCGGTCAGTCGGCTGTCGCCCACGAGTTCGACGCCGAGCCGGTCGGCGACCCACGTCCCCGACCAGACCTCGCCCGGCGTCCCGTCGTTCACTGCCTTGTTCATGCGTCCCTTGGTGTCCACGGATGTTCAGCCGGAGATTCCGGCGGCGAGCAGCTCCACGAAGCCGATGTCCTCGTTGGCCACCCCGAAGACCTCGGCGCGCAGCAGGGTCCGCTCGGCCCAGGCGCGATGCGGCTTCACTTCGTTCATCTTGTTCGTGTACTGCGACCTCAGCACCCCGCCGCCGCCGCGCTCGGGCCGCAGGATGTCCTGCGCGTCGCTGAACTCCTCGTGGCTGACCACGGACAGCGCGTGCACGGGCAGCACATGGGAGGGGTGGATGCAGGTCTTGCCGAGCAGGCCGTTGGCCTGGTCGAGGGTGATCTCGCGCAGCAGGCCGTCCATGGCGTGCTCGATGAGCGCCTCGCGCAGCTCCTCGGCCTGGCCCTCCAGGAAGGGGCTGCGGCGCAGCTGCGGCTTGAACATGCGCTCCTGGACCCGGAAGTACTCCCAGACCGGCCCGGTCACGGTGAACCCGGTGCCGTCGGCGCGGCCCAGCATGTTCACCACGTCGGCGATCACCGAGGCGACGATCTGGACGTCCCAGGCGGTCATGTCGGGGGCGCGGCGCAGGCCGTAGGAGGAGCAGAAGTCGGTGACGCCGAGGCGGAGCGCCAGCACCCGGTCGCGGTACTTGTCGACGGCGCGGGCGATGCCCTCCAGCGTCTCTACGCGCGTCTCCCGGTAGAGCAGTTCCGGAGACTCCAGCACCGGCATGGCGAACAGCCGGTGTCCGCTCGCGGCCTCGGCGCCGGAGAGGGCCTCCAGGAAGGGGATGCCGCGTTCCTCGGTGAACTTCGGGAGGACGAATCCGGACAGCAGCCGGGCCGCGGGACCGAGCCGTCGTACGAGATCGGGTATCTGCTCGGGGTGGCGGACCCGGATGAAGAGCAGGGGCAGGTCCACCTGCCGCTCCGCGAGGTCCGTGAACTGCCGGACGAGGTTCCGCTCACCCTCGGCGACGTCCTGGTCACCGATCGAGTCTTCCAGGCACAGCACCATCGAGACCACGCCGCGTCCGGTCTGCTTGACGATGTCGTCGGCGAGCCGCGGCCGCGTGGCCGGACTGTAGAGCGTGGCGCCCAGAGCCGCGGAGAGCAGCCGGGCCGGGGAGTCCGAGGTGAACTCGCAGGGCTCCTGGTGGAAGAGGCGCTGACGCACCTCAGGGGCGATGTGCCCGAAATGACGCATATGACTCCCCCGTGGTTGCTGTGACGCCCGTGAAGGGTTCACAGGTGGCCGGTAATAGTACGTAGGTACCCATGTCTCAGGTTCCCACCGGGCATGAATTTCAGGTAACGCGGACAAACACGGCCACGTGGACGCCGGTACGACATGAACCGGTATCCCGTACCCCCGCGTTGTCGTGATCAGGACCGAGAGGGCAGGATGACCGCATGACGCACGCCATGCTGAAGGGGTCGAACGTCCCGCTGGAAGCCACCACGGTACGCGCCGTGCTGTGCTGGGCGCCCGGGCAGGGGGCCCCGGTCATCGACGCCTCGGCGCTCCTCCTCGGCCCCGACGGTCGCGTGCGATCCGACGAGGACTTCGTCTTCTACAACCAGCCCCGGCACCCCTCCGGGAAGGTCTGGCTCCTCGGCAAGAAGCGCGTCGCCGAGGGGCCCACCGACACGATCCAGACAGATCTCGCCGGTGTCGAGCCCGAGGTCAGCCAGATTCTCCTGGTCGCCTCGGTGGACGCGACCGAGGCCACGTTCGCCCGCGTACAGGGCCTGCGCATCCTGCTGTACGACGCCTCGGTCGCCGACGGCGAGCCGTTGATCCGTTTCGACATCAAGCCGGAGACGGGCCAGGAGACGGCCCTGATCTGCGGCGAGCTGTACCGCCGCGGCGAGGGCTGGAAGTTCCGCGCCCTGGGCGAGGGCTATGTGGAGGGCCTCCAGGGCCTGGCCACGGACTACGGCATCGTGGTGGACGAGTCCGACTCCACGGAGACTCCGCCCGAGCCCACGTCGTTCCCCCTCCCCCCGGAGCAGCCGGCCCAGTCGGCCACCTCGGTCCCCACCCAGCAGGCCTACGGCTACCCGCAGCAAGCGACCCCGGCGACAGCCCCGGTGGCGGCGGCGTCGGGCTACGGCTACCCGCCGCCGGTGGCTCCGGTGCCGGCCGGGGCGGAGTTCCGTATGCCTCCCCAGGGGCCGCAGTTCATCGGGCGGTAGGGCAGCTCAGCGGTCCGCCTTCGCCTTGTAGCCCCGTCCCCACTGCAACCCCCACCCGTACAACCGGTCCAGCTCCCCCTGGAAGCCGTACACGAACTGCACCTCGCGCCGCACCACGAGCTCGCCCTTGACGTTCTCGATCATCACCACAGCGCACGAGCGGGCCTGCGGGTGCCGCTCGTCGAGGCCTATCTCGATGCGCGGCCCGTTGCTCGGGTACAGCGTCACGATCGCGTGCGTACGGTCGAACGCCGGTGTCTGGTCGTAGATGTACACGAAGACCAGCAGCCGCTTGATCTGGTCCCGGTGGTCGAGGTTGACGTACATCGTCTCGCCGGACGCCGACCCGAACCGGTCGTCCCCGCTGAGCTTCACGTACGGCGGCGCGTTGACGTCCCCCAGCAGCCCGCCGAGCGGCTGGACGACCCCCTTCGTGCCGTCGGCCAGCTCGTACAGGCATCCCAGGTCGAGGTCGACGTTGACCATGCTCTGGCTGTGCCCGAGGACCTCCGGCGGCTTGAGCGCCTTGAAGGGGTGCCGCAGCAGCGACTCCCGCTGTGAGCCCCCGATGTCGGAGGTCCGCATCCGCCAGGTCAGGTTGATGCGGAGGTTCCCGGTCGCCGCGCCCTGCTTGGTGAGCGAGACCCGGTTGTGCCGCTTGGTCAGTTCGATCGCGTTGCTGGCCGCGCTGCCCGAGTCGAAGTCGACCTCGCGGCCGCCCCGGAGTCCGTCCAAGAAGCCCATTCCCGCCCCCATGTTCACTTTGGAGAAACCGGCGGGGCGGCCGGAGGCCGGCCGCCCCGCTCAGAGCGTTCCTCACCAGGCAGGGTGTCACACCCCGGACGAGACCTCAGTCTTCTCGCCCGACCCCGCGGCTTTTCCCTCGGCGGCCGCGAGCGCCTTGTTGCGGCGCACGGAGGACCAGAACGACCAGCCGATCAGGATCACGCCGACGAGACCGGTGATGATCTCGTGGATCTCGTACTGGATGGTGACCATGAGGATCACCGCGAGGGCGCCGATCGCGTAGTGCGCGCCGTGCTCCAGGTAGACGTAGTCGTCGAGGGTGCCCTGGCGGACCAGGTACACGGTCAGCGACCGGACGTACATCGCGCCGATGCCCAGGCCCAGCGCCATCAGGACGATGTCGTTGGTGATGGCGAACGCGCCGATCACGCCGTCGAAGGAGAAGGAGGCGTCGAGGACCTCCAGGTACAGGAACATGAAGAACGCGGCCTGGCCGGCCATGAGGACCGCCGACTTGGGCTTGCCCTCGCGCTCGGCCTGCTCCTCCTCCTCGTGCTCGCGTTCCTCCTCCTCTTCGAGCTTGTCCTCGAAGTAGCCGGAGAGTCCGCCGACCACCATGTAGGTGATCAGACCCGCGATGCCGGAGATCAGGACGGTCTGCGCCTTGTCGACATGCGCGCCGCCGTGCTGGTGGGCGTGGGTCGCGAAGGTGAAGGCGGTGATCAGCAGGACGACCAGCGCGATGCAGACCGACAGCATGTCGACCTTGCCGAGCTTGGCCAGCGGCCGCTCCAGCCAGGCCAGCCACTTGATGTCCCGGTCCTCGAAGATGAAGTCCAGGAAGATCATCAGCAGGAACATGCCACCGAACGCGGCGATCGCCGGGTGCGCGTCGGTGACCAGCTCCTGGTAGTGGTCCTTGTTGTTGAGGGCCAGGTCGACCGCCTCGATGGGCCCCATCTTGGCGCTGATGGCGACGATGACGACGGGGAAGACCAGCCGCATGCCGAACACGGCGATCAGCACGCCGACCGTGAGGAAGATCTTCTGCCAGAAGGCATTCATCTTCTTCAGGATTCCGGCGTTGACCACCGCGTTGTCGAACGACAGGGAGATCTCGAGGATGGAGAGGATCGCCACGATCCCGAAGCCCTCCCACCCCCCGTAGAGCACCGCAGCGACCAGGCCGAGCGCGGTGACCGCGAACGACCAGCCGAAGGTTTTGAGAACCACTGGCTACCCAATCCGTACGTGTACGGGGGACCCCCGTGCCGCACTCGGCTTTACGAAACTTTGAAGCGAAGTGTAGTCGGGCACCCTCGAGGCCCCACCCGGCCCCGCCTTTTGCTCATATCGCGTTACGAGACGTTGACCCCGAAGTCGAGGGCGATGCCCCTGAGACCCGACGCGTACCCCTGCCCCACCGCCCTGAACTTCCACTCGCCCTGGTAGCGGTAGAGCTCGCCGAAGATCATCGCGGTCTCGGTGGAGGCGTCCTCGGAGAGGTCGTAACGGGCCAGTTCCTGGCCGTCGGCCTGGTTGACCACCCGGATGAAGGCGTTGCTGACCTGGCCGAAGGTCTGGCCGCGGTTGTCGGCGTCATGAATCGACACCGGGAAGACGATCTTGTCGCAGGTGTCCGGCACCTTGGAGAGGTCGACCAGGATCGACTCGTCGTCGCCCTCGCCCTCACCGGTGAGGTTGTCGCCGGTGTGCTCGACCGAGCCGTCGGGGCTCTTGAGCTGGTTGTAGAAGATGAAGTACTCGTCACCCAGGACCCGCCCGCTGCTGCACATCAGGGCGCTGGCATCGAGGTCGAAGTCGGCTCCGGTGGTGGAGCGCGCGTCCCAGCCGAGTCCGATCATCACCTGAGTGAGGTTGGGTGCGGCCTTGGACAGGGAGACGTTTCCTCCCTTGGCGAGCGTGACGCCCATGTGCTGTTCCCTCCCCGAGAGTGTGCTTCTGTGCTGTTCCTGCACTCCCCCGAAGGGGGCGCTCCCAAGCGCCGCACGCACGCGGGGTGCGGCGCTCGGGAGAAGAGAGCCCGGGCAGGTCCGAGGTCCTGCCCGGTGGACAGGTCCTAGACGTTGACGCCGAAGTCCTGGGCGATGCCGCGCAGGCCCGAGGCGTAGCCCTGGCCGATGGCGCGGAACTTCCACTCGGCGCCGTTGCGGTAGAGCTCGCCGAAGACCATGGCGGTCTCGGTGGAGGCGTCCTCGGAGAGGTCGTAGCGGGCGATCTCGGCGCCGCCGGCCTGGTTGACGACGCGGATGAACGCGTTGCGCACCTGGCCGAAGGACTGCTGGCGGTTCTCGGCGTCGTAGATCGAGACCGGGAAGACGATCTTGTCGACGTCGGCCGGGACGGTGGCGAGGTCGACCTTGATCTGCTCGTCGTCGCCCTCGCCCTCACCGGTGGTGTTGTCGCCGGTGTGCTCGACCGAGCCGTCCGCGCTCTTGAGGTTGTTGAAGAAGACGAAGTTCGCGTCGCTGGCGACCTTGCCGGCCGCGTTCAGCAGCAGCGCGCTGGCGTCCAGGTCGAAGTCGGTTCCGGTCGTGGTGCGGACGTCCCACCCCAGACCGACGATGACCGCGGTCAGGCCCGGGGCCTCCTTGGTCAGCGATACGTTGCCGCCCTTGCTGAGGCTGACTCCCACGAGTCCTCCATAGGTTCGCTGTTTCTGATCTGCCGGATCAACGATTCGATCCTAGTGACGGGTTCCCGGCCCACGCAGTCCCTGGAGGCGAACAATCACAGGGTGTCGAGCGCCTTCACGTACTCGTTCAGGTCACGGGCGTCCGGCAGGGCGTTGACGACGGTCCAGCGGACCACGCCCTCCTTGTCGATGACGAAGGTGCCGCGCACCGCGCAGCCCTTGTCCTCGGCGAAGACGCCGTAGGCGCGGGAGACCTCGCCGTGCGGCCAGAAGTCGCTGAGCAGCGGGTACTCCAGGCCCTCCTGCTCGGCGAAGACGCGCAGGGTGTGGATGGAGTCGTTGGAGACGGCGAGCAGCTGGGTGTCGCGGTCCGCGAACGCGGGGAGGTTGTCACGCAGCTCGCACAGCTCACCGGTGCAGACGCCGGTGAAGGCGAAGGGGTAGAAGAGCAGCACCACGTTCTTGCTGCCACGGAAGTCGGACAGCCTCACGGTCCGGCCGTGGTTGTCCTTGAGCTCGAAGTCGGGGGCTTTTTCGCCGACCTGGATCGCCATCGCGTGGATGTCCCTTCGGGGGGCCGTTCGAGTGACCGGACCACCCTACGCAGCGATCACCACAGGAAAAGCGGACGGGCCGGTCGCGCCGGCCCGTCCGGTTGTACGGGGCTACTTCTTGGACTTGGCCGCCTTGGGCGTCACCAGCCGGCTGCCACTCCAGTCCTTGCCCACGCTGACGCTCTTGGAGGCGGACAGGCCTGCCGTCGTCGCGGCTTCGGAGATGTCACTCGGCTCCACGTAGCCGTCCCGGCCGGTCTTCGGCGTCAGCAACAGGATCGAGCCGCCCTCCTCGATGTACGTGGTGGCGTCCACCAGCACATCGGTCAGGTCGCCGTCCTCGTCACGGAACCAGAGCACCACGGCATCGGCGACGTCGTCGTAATCCTCGTCCACAAGGTCGCTGCCGATGACTTGCTCGATGGCCTCGCGGAGTTCCTGGTCTACGTCGTCGTCGTAGCCGATCTCCTGGACCACCTGCTCGGGCTGGAACCCCAGCCTCACGGCAGGGCTCGTCTCCGCGTGGTCCGCGGTCGCGCTCACGGGTTGCCTCCTGGTCTTGTCTTTGATGGGGGTCCCCCCAGGCCGTTCAGGCTCTGGGGGAGTCTCAGCCACGCGCGTGCGCGAAGCATTGGCCGTAGTCCACACGGGCGGGGCGGATCGCGCAAGTACCCGGCGTTTCAGACCGCCGAAACGGTGACGATCCGGAACGTGTCACCCCAACCACAGGCACATCATCGCGGTCACGTCGTGACACATGCCACACCTTTCTGCCCTCTTTGCGTGTTTGGGAACCATACCCGGGTAGCAGGCCCGGGTTACCCCGGAGTAGAGATGACGTTTGGCCCCCCGAGGTACACGATGGGGAGCGGTGCAGACATACAGAAATACGGCCCTCTGACAGGTAAGGAACAGCGTGGCTTCCGGATCCGATCGCAACCCGATCATCATTGGCGGCCTTCCGAGTCAGGTTCCTGACTTCGATCCCGAGGAAACCCAGGAGTGGCTCGACTCCCTCGACGCCGCCGTGGACGAGCGCGGCCGGGAGCGGGCCCGCTATCTGATGCTGCGGCTCATCGAGCGGGCCCGCGAGAAGCGCGTGGCCGTGCCCGAGATGCGCAGCACGGACTACGTGAACACCATCCCGACCAGGGCTGAACCGTTCTTCCCGGGCAACGAGGAGATCGAGCGGAAGATCCTGAACGCCACCCGGTGGAACGCGGCCGTGATGGTCTCGCGCGCCCAGCGTCCCGGGATCGGCGTCGGCGGCCACATCGCCACCTTCGCGTCCTCCGCGTCCCTCTACGACGTCGGCTTCAACCACTTCTTCCGCGGCAAGGACGAGGGCGACGGCGGTGACCAGGTCTTCTTCCAGGGCCACGCCTCCCCCGGAATCTACGCGCGCGCGTTCCTGCTCGACCGCCTCAGCGAGGACAACCTCGACGGGTTCCGCCAGGAGAAGTCGAAGGCGCCGCACGGGCTGTCCTCGTACCCGCACCCGCGGCTGATGCCGGACTTCTGGGAGTTCCCGACCGTGTCGATGGGCCTCGGCCCGATCGGCGCGATCTACCAGGCGCGGATGAACCGCTACATGCACGCGCGCGGGATCGCCGACACGAGCAAGTCCCACGTGTGGGCGTTCCTGGGCGACGGCGAGATGGACGAGCCCGAGTCGCTCGGCCAGCTGACCATCGCCGCGCGCGAGGGCCTCGACAACCTCACCTTCGTCGTCAACTGCAACCTCCAGCGCCTCGACGGCCCGGTGCGCGGCAACGGCAAGGTCATCCAGGAGCTGGAGTCGGTCTTCCGGGGCGCCGGCTGGAACGTGATCAAGCTGATCTGGGACCGGAGCTGGGACCCGCTGCTTGCGCAGGACCGCGACGGCATCCTCGTCAACCGGATGAACACCACCCCGGACGGCCAGTTCCAGACCTACGCCACCGAGTCCGGCGCCTACATCCGCGACCACTTCTTCGGCGACGACCAGCGGCTGCGCGCGATGGTCGAGGGCATGACCGACGACCAGATCCTGCACCTGGGCCGCGGCGGTCACGACCACAAGAAGATCTACGCGGCGTTCAAGGCGGCCGTCGAGCACACCGGCCAGCCGACGGTGATCCTCGCCAAGACCGTCAAGGGCTGGACGCTGGGCCCGAACTTCGAGGGCCGCAACGCCACGCACCAGATGAAGAAGCTGACGGTCGACGACCTCAAGGGCTTCCGCGACCGGCTGCACCTGCCGATCTCCGACAAGGAGCTGGAGTCGGGCGCGCCGCCCTACTACCACCCGGGCCGGGACTCGGAGGAGATCCAGTACATGCACGACCGCCGGCTGGGTCTCGGCGGTTACGTCCCGACGCGTGTCGTGCGTGCCGAGCCGCTCGCGCTGCCGGACGACAAGACGTACGCGACCGTGAAGAAGGGTTCCGGGCAGCAGTCGATCGCCACGACGATGGCTTTCGTGCGGTTGCTCAAGGACTTGATGCGGGACAAGGAACTCGGGCGTCGCTTCGTACTGATCGCGCCGGACGAGTACCGCACCTTCGGCATGGACTCGTTCTTCCCGAGTGCGAAGATCTACAACCCGCTCGGCCAGCAGTACGAGTCGGTCGACCGGGAGCTGCTGCTCGCGTACAAGGAGTCGCCGACGGGTCAGATGCTGCACGACGGCATCTCCGAGGCGGGCTGCACGGCCTCCCTCATCGCGGCGGGTTCGGCGTACGCCACGCACGGCGAGCCGCTGATCCCGGTCTACGTCTTCTACTCGATGTTCGGTTTCCAGCGCACCGGTGACCAGTTCTGGCAGATGTCGGACCAGCTGGCGCGCGGTTTCGTGCTGGGCGCGACCGCGGGCCGTACGACGCTGACCGGTGAGGGACTCCAGCACGCGGACGGCCACTCACAGCTGCTCGCCTCGACCAACCCGGGCTGTGTGGCGTACGACCCGGCGTTCGGCTTCGAGATCGCGCACATCGTGCAGGACGGTCTGCGCCGCATGTACGGCCCGGACAGCGAGGACGTCTTCTACTACCTCACCGTCTACAACGAGCCCATCCAGCACCCGGCCGAGCCGGAGAACGTCGACGCCGAGGGCATCCTCAAGGGCGTCTACCGCTTCAGCGAGGGCACCTCGGGGTCGATCCCGGCGCAGATCATGGCCTCCGGTGTGGCCGTGCCGTGGGCGGTCGAGGCGCAGAAGATCCTCGCCGAGGAGTGGGACGTCAAGGCGGACGTCTGGTCGGCGACCTCCTGGAACGAGCTGCGGCGCGAGGCCGTGGCCTGCGAGGAGTACAACCTGCTGCACCCGGAGGAGGAGCATCGGGTGCCGTACGTGACGCGCAAGCTGGCGGGGGCGGAGGGTCCGTTCGTGGCCGTCTCCGACTGGATGCGGGCGGTTCCCGACCAGATCGCGCGGTGGGTGCCGGGCACGTACCAGTCGCTGGGCGCCGACGGGTTCGGCTTCGCGGACACCCGGGGCGCGGCGCGGCGGTTCTTCCACATCGACGCGCAGTCGATCGTGGTGGGCGTGCTGACCGAGCTGGCGCGGGAGGGCAAGGTGGACCGGTCGGTGCTGAAGCAGGCGATCGACCGGTACCAGTTGTTGGACGTCGCGGCTGCCGACCCTGGTGCGGCGGGAGGCGACGCGTAGTCGTGTCGCTGCGCCCCTGAAGGGTGGTGAGGCCTGACGGCCCACCACCCTTCACCTTTTCTTTACGATGCGGGCATGAAGGAACAATCGGCGCAGGCCCGTTGGGAACAGCACACCCAGCGGCCCCTTCTGGCGCTCGCGGTGCTGTTCGCGGTCGCCTACGCCGTGCCGATCGTGGACACCTCCGCGGGGCATCCGCTGACGGCGGCCTGCACGGTGGTCGAGTGGGTGGTGTGGGGGGTCTTCGCCGTCGACTACCTCATGCGGCTGTCTCTCTCGCAGGACCGCCGCGGGTTCGTACGACAGCACTGGATGGACCTGTGCGCCGTGGTCGTGCCGCTCATACAGCCCCTGCGGCTGCTGCGGCTCGTCTCCACGCTGCTGCTGGTGGGGCGGCGGGCGCGGATGGCCTCGCAGATCAGGGTGACGACGTACGTCGGCGGTGCGGTGGTCGGGCTGCTGATGTTCGGCTCGCTGGCCGTGCTGTCGGTGGAACGGGACTCGCCGAACGGGAACATCCGCACACTGGGTGACGCGGTGTGGTGGTCCTTCACCACCATGACGACCGTGGGCTACGGCGACCACGCCCCGACCACCGGCCTGGGCCGCATGATCGCGGTCGGGCTGATGCTGTCCGGGATCGCCCTGCTGGGTGTGGTGACCGCGAACATCGCCGCCTGGTTCATCGAGCGCTTCGAGAAGGACGACGTGGAGGAACGCGAGCAGACGGAGGCGATCCGCGCCCTGACGGAGGAGGTCCGGGCTCTGCGAGCGGAGGTCGCGGCCCTGCGGAAGACGTCCGTCGGCGGGTGACGAGGACTCCGCCGGGAGATCGGGCTCACCTCACCCCGGACCCGGCCGACGGACGCCTGAAGCCCCCTGGGCCCGCCCAAGAGGCGGACGGCCGCCGCTCGACCCACCGAAGGGCCATCCCTCACCCGCAGTCCGGCGCGACGACGGCGACCCGAGCACCGACGCAGGAGGTCCAGGCCCTGCCGAGGCCGGGCGGGCCCCCAGCCGACCCACCAGAAAACCGCCCCGGGACGGCCGCGACAATCCGGGCACTGACCCAGGAGGCCCCAGACCCTGCTGAGGGCGGGCGAACCCCCGGTCGGCCCACCGGGGAACGGTCCCGGGGCCGCGACGATCCGGGTACCGACGCAGAAGGCCCGGATCCTGCCGACCTCCCGACCCCGCGCTGCACGTCCGCCGGCGGACACCCCGGACGCCGGCCCCTGCCAGGACGAAGGCGGAGCCCCTGTCGCCCCACCGGGGACCATCTCTCGCCCACTGCCCGGCGTGGCCGCAGCGAGCCGGCACTGACGCAGGAGATCCGGGTCCTGCCGACCCCGCGCGGCCCTCCGCCGAGGGCGGCCGCAGACGCCGGACCCCCAGGACGCGGGCGGGCCCCCGGTCGTCCCACCGGGGGCCCTTCCCTCACGCGCCCCGGGTCAGAACATCCCGCTGCCCGGGGTGGCCGCTCCGACGAGCCAGATGATCGCCAGGAGCGTGTCGATGGCGCCCAGTACGAAGGCGACCAGAGCGGGCCAGGCGCGGTTGCCGCCCGACCAGGTGCGGCCCATGGCGAGCCAGCCGCAGACCATCGCGATGGGGCCCAGGATGATGCCCAGTACGAAGAAGCCCGCGATCGCGCAGATGACTCCGATGATTCCGAGCGTCGCGCGATCCGGCCCGGTCCGTGACCACGTCCGGCCACGTGATCGGGGGTACCTGCGCGTTCCTTGTCCGAAGCCCGCCATCATCAACTCCCTGACACCCTAGGTTGGTTGGGTTCGTCTCGGGTTCAACGATGCGAGTACCCCGGTCCGCGCGGTTAATCCTCCGGCCTTGCGGCGCGCCGCCCCCCTCCGGCAGCGCGCCGCAGCGCCGTCCGCCCTCCGCGGCGCACCAGCCTGCCGTGCGGAGGACTTGACTTACTGTGACCTGCGGCGCGTACCGGGTGCGAGAAATCTTTAGCCTCTTCACCCAGATAGGGGAAGAAGGCTGAAGTCCCGTCAGATGTGGCCCACGCCCGCGCCCGCCTCCGCGTTCGCACCGCGCTTGGTGAGCAGGGCGACCAGGACGGCGAACGCGGCGACTCCCGCGGCCACCAGGGACGCGAGGCTCATGCCGGAGATGAAGGTGTCGTGGGCGACGTCGGCGATCTTCGCCGCGATCTCCGGCGGCGTTCCCTTGGCGACCGGGGCCACGCCCACCTGGACCGCCTCCGACGCCTGGTCCAGCTGGGCCGGCGTGAGCGCGGGCAGACCCGCGTCCTTCCAGTTGCCCGGGAGGTCGCCGTCCACCTTGGAGGCCATCACGGCGCCGAGGACGGCCGTACCGAGGCTGCCGCCGATCTGCATCGCGGCCTGCTGGAGACCGCCGGCCACACCGGAGAGCTCCATGGGCGCGTTGCCCACGATGACCTCGGTGGCGCCGACCATCACGGGCGCGAGGCCGAGACCGAGCAGCGCGAACCAGAGGGACATCAGGGCGCTGCCGGTGTCCGTCTGAAGCGTGGACATGCCGTACATGGCGATCGCGGTGGCCGCCATGCCGCCCGCCAGCGGGATCCGCGGGCCGAGCTTGGTGATCAGCGCGCCCGCGAGCGGGGATCCGACGATCATCATCCCGGTGAGCGGGAGCAGGTGGAGACCGGCGTCGATGGGGCTCATGCCGTGCACGTTCTGCAGATAGAACGTCACGAAGAACAGGCCGCCCATGAACGCGATCGCCATGAGGACCATGAGGACCACACCCGCCGACAGCGCCACCGAGCGGAACAGCCCGAGCGGGATCAGCGGCTCCTTGACCTTCGTCTCCCAGACGGCGAACAGCGCGAAGCCCACGACGGAGGCGACGATGAAGGTCCAGGTCAGTCCGTCGCCCCAGCCCCAGGTCGGGGCCTTGATGAGCGCCCAGACCAGGCAGAACATGGCGGCCGACAGCAGGGCTATGCCCAGGATGTCGAAGGAGCGCGGGGCGTTCTCGGCGCGGTGGTCGAGGAGGATCAGCACACCGAGGACGAGGGCGAGGACACCGACCGGCACGTTGATGAAGAACACCGACTGCCAGTTGACGTGTTCGACGAGGACACCGCCGAGGATCGGGCCGCCGGCGGTGGACGCGCCGATGACCATGCCCCAGATGCCGATGGCCATGTTGAGCTTCTCGGCCGGGAAGGTGGCCCGCAGCAGACCGAGCGCGGCCGGCATCAGCAGGGCACCGAACAGGCCCTGCAGCACGCGGAAGGTGACGACCGCGGCGATGCTGCTGGACAGTCCGATGGCGCCCGAGGCGGCGGCGAAGCCGACGACACCGATCAGGAAGGTCTGGCGGTGGCCGAAGCGGTCACCGAGCTTGCCCGCGGTGATCAGGGCGACCGCCAGCGCGAGGAAGTAGCCGTTGGTGATCCACTGGACGTCCGCGAAGCTCGCCTTGAGGTCGGCCTGGATGGCCGGGTTGGCGATGGCCACGATGGTGCCGTCGAGGGCCACCATCATGACCCCGACGGCCACGGTCAGCAGGGTGAGCCAAGGGTGGCCGCGCAGCCCGGAGGAGGGCGGCTGATCCGACGGGGACTGTGACGCCCCGTCCCCCGGCCCCGTCGTGTCGATGGTGGTCTGACTAGTCATGTGTTCGAGGCTAATGACAGCCACTGACAATTGACAAACCAATTCACAAGTCGGTAACTGACACCAATGGAAACTCTGCGCGAACGCAAGAAGCAGCGCACCCGGGAGGCACTGCTGCGGGTGGCGATCGAGCTCTTCACCACCCGGGGCTACGAGCAGACGACCGTCGACGACATCGCCGACGCCGTAGGGGTCTCGCAGCGCACCTTCTTCCGCTACTTCGCCGGCAAGGAGGACGCCGCGCTCGCGCTCGACAAGATGACGGTGGCGCACTTCGTCGACGCCGTACGCGCGCGTCCGCCGCACGAACCCCCGCTGGAGGCGCTGCGCCAGGCCGTGCTGGAGGGCTGGGACACCCTGCACGAGGTCGTGGAGTCGGTCGTACCGGTGGAGCGGTTCCTGGCCCTGTACCGGGTGATCGAGTCGACGCCCGTCCTGCTCGCCGCGCATCTGCGGCGCTCGGCGGAGGCCGAGGAGGTGCTCACGCGCGTACTCGCCGAACGCGAGGGCCTCGACGCGGCGGCCGACCCGCGCCCCAGGCTGCTGGTGGCCGTCTTCAGCGGCGTGATGCGGCTGACGGAACGGCAGTGGTCGGCCGAGGGGGAATTCAGCCTGGCGGCGATGCGCGCGTTGACGGTCTCCCACCTCGAACTGCTGGGCCCCGCACTGACCGGCAAGTGGCCTCCCTACCTCAAAACGTGATCCCTGTCACTCGATTAACCCGAGACCGTCCCGTTCTCCTAGTGTGTCCTTTCAGTGACTTCCTTCGACACCTCCCCGCAACTCAACGTCTGGCGCGCACTGCTCGCGCTCGCCGTGGTGTTCGTGATGCTGGCGACCACCGGCTGGACCGCTCT
This sequence comes from Streptomyces sp. NPDC005402, assembly GCF_040606575.1. Lineage (NCBI taxonomy): Bacteria > Bacillati > Actinomycetota > Actinomycetes > Kitasatosporales > Streptomycetaceae > Streptomyces > Streptomyces sp. NPDC005402. Next base: position 178,897 of record NZ_JBEXFB010000019.1, on the reverse strand, counting down.
GCGCAACCAGAGGGAGACCACCGCGCTCCAGGCCTCGCTCGAGTCCTGGGGGCACGGCCGCCTCCAGGGACACCCGCTGCCGGACCCGGACACCGCCCCCGCCCAGCTCGCGCGCTTCTTCGCCTCGCTCACCTCCCCGGAGCGGGTCCGCCTCGCCCAGCGCTATCCCCTCGCGGTCGGCAACATGAACGGCGCCCCTGTCCAACTGCGCTACCAGGCCAACCGCCTCGCGCTCCTGCAGGCCCGTGCCGTCGAGCGCACCCGCATGCACGACAAGCGGCTCACGCCGGCCGGTCAGCAGGAGGCGGGCCGCCGTATGCACCGCTTCGAGTCGCTGACGGCCCCGGAGCGCCACATCCTCGCCTTCGACCCCGACGGCTCCGGCCGGGTCGCCGAGGTCTTCGGTGATCTCCGCACGGCGGAGCGGATCTCCGTCGTCGTGCCCGGCGTGGACACCGACGTGCTCACCTTCCAGCGCACCAACCGCAGTTGGTCCGCGCCGTTCGGCATGGCCCGGGCCCTCTACGGGGCCGAGCGTCAGGCGAGCCCGTCCACGCGTACGGCGGTGATCGCCTGGGCCGACTACACGGCACCCGCCGGACTCGGCATCGACTCGGCCACCGCGATGCGCGCCGAGAACGGCGCCGTCCGGCTGAACGCGCTGGTGCGCGCACTGCCCGGCACCGCGCCCGTCTCCCTGTTCTGCCACAGCTACGGCTCCGTGGTGTGCGGGGTGGCCGCGCACACGCTGCCCGACCGGGTGGCCGACATCGCGGTGGCCGGCAGCCCCGGGATGCGGGTCGCCAACGCCTCCCACCTGCGCACCACCGCGCGCGTGTGGGCGATGCGGGACGCCGACGACTGGATCCAGGACGTGCCGTACATGGAGGTCGGCGGGCTCGGCCACGGCGCCGACCCGGTGTCCTCGGCGTTCGGCGCGCGCGTGCTGTCCGCGCGGGGCGCGGACGGTCACGCCGGTTACTTCGAGCCCGGAACGGAGAGTCTGCTCAACTTCGCCGAGATCGGCATTGGCGCGTACCGCTCGGTGCACTGCGCCCACGAGGACGAAGCCTGCCGCGCCGGTTTGTCCGGCACGGCCACGGCCGGACGCGCGTAGAGACCGCAGGAACTGCGGTCTGCGCGAGGAGGGACGAAGGAGCTCGTGCCGAATACGATGACCCGCATGGGTGACGTACTGGCCGGATTTCATGCCGCCTGGGAGTTCGAGTCCGACTCCGTGCTCATCCGCTACGAAAGGGGGATTCGCACACCGAAGCTCTTCCAGGCGCTGGGGGAACGACGGATCCCCCTGGAGGCGATCTCCGGGGTGACGCTGACTCCCGGGAAGCGGGGCACGGTGGTGCTGCACGCCGAGCCGCGGCCGGGGGCGGATCCGCTCATGGAGGCGGCGGCGGGGCAGCTGAAGGAAGGGTGCGATCCGTACCGGCTGGTGCTGCCGGCCGACAAGGAGACGCTCGCCGAGTACTACGCGGACGAGTTGCGCACGCTCCTGAAAGAGGACGACGAGCCGGCGGAACGTTTCCTGGTGCCGGCGCCCGAGGTGCCGTTGCAGTTCAAGGCGTACGACGGGAAGGCGTCCTTCGACGGCCGTACCGTGCGCTTCCGCTGGTTCTGGACGGGAGCGTCCTCGGCGAAGTGGAAGGCAGGCGACCAGAGTTTCCCGGTGTCCGAGCTGACGGGCGTCGAGTGGCGGTCGCCGGAGGTCTTCGAGGGGCATCTGCGGTTGCTCCGCGGGGAGCCGGGGCCGGTGCAGGCGGACCAGGATCCGGCGGCGGTGGTGTTCGGGCTCGGGTACGGGCCCGTGCACGAGTCGTTGCCGTTCGCGGCGGCGGTCCTCGCGGCCGTACGCCAACGGGGGCCGGCGGCAGCGGTCCCGGCGGCGGGCGTGCCGCGCCGGGACCCTGCGGATATCGCCGAACGGATTCGCCATCTAGGGGAGTTGCATCAGGCCGGGCTGGTCACTGATGAGGAGTTCTCCGTGAAGAAGGCGGAGTTGTTGGCGGAGCTTTGAGGTGCGTTGTCGGGTGCGGGCCGGTGGGGCTTGTCGCGCAGTTCCCCGCGCCCCCAGGTCAGTTCACTCACGGCCCGCCGAAGAGAACCGCATGTCCGCGTACCGGTCGCCCGCCACCTTCGCCGCGATCGGCTCCAGCAGCTCCAGTTCCTCCTTCGTGAGCTCGATGCCCGTCGCCGCCGCGTTCTCCGCCACCCGGGTCGGCTTGCGGGTGCCCGGGATCGGGATGACCGGGAGGTCGTGGACCGTCGTCTGCTGCTGGACCCAGGCCAGGGCGATCTGGCCCAGGGAGGCTCCGTGGGCCTCGGCGACCGTGCGGACCGGTTCCAGCAGGGCCGCGTTGGCCGTCGCGTTGTCTCCCGTGAAGCGGGGCTGCTGACGGCGGAAGTCGTCGGCGGTGAGGTCCTTGTCGGCGTCGGTGAAGGAGCCGGTGAGGAAGCCGCGGCCGAGCGGGGAGTACGGGACGAGGGCCACACCCAGTTCGCGGGCGGCCGGGACCACCTGGGCCTCGATGTCCCGGCTGAACAGGGACCACTCGGACTGCAGGGCGGCGATGGGGTGCACGGCCTGCGCGGCACGCAGCTCCGCCGCGGTGACCTCGCTCAGGCCCAGGTGCTTGACCTTGCCCTCGCGCACCAGCTCGGCCATGGTGCCGACGGACTCCTCGATCGGCACGTTCACATCGCGCCGGTGCATGTAGTAGAGGTCGATCGCGTCGACGTCCAGGCGCTTCAGGCTCGCCTCGACCGCCTGGCGGATGTACGGCGGGTCGTTGCGGATGATCCGGCGGGTCGGGTCGTCCGGCGGGATCGCCAGGGCGAACTTGGTGGCTATCACGAGCTCGTCGCGGTGGGCCTTGAAGAACGGGGACAGGAACTTCTCGTTCTCCCCGGCGCCGTAGGCGTCCGCCGTGTCGTAGAGCGTGATGCCGAGCTCCAGGGCCCGCTCCAGGGTGGCCCGGGACTCCTTGGCGTCCGTGGGGCCGTACGCGAAGCTCATGCCCATGCAGCCGAGTCCCTGGACGCCGACCTCGGGACCGGTGTCGCCGAGCCGTGCGGTCGGGATCGTGCTGTCCGTCATCCTGCCTTCTCCGTTTCGTAGGTGCGACCGGCTCCGGCGTAGAAGCTGATCTTCCGGTCGAGCACGGCGAGCGTGTCCTGGAGCTCCGCGATCCGGGACAGGACGTCCCGGCGGGTCGACTCCAGGAGCTCGAACCGATCGGTGAACGTGTGGTCGCCCTCGCGCACCAGTTCCGCGTACCGGACCATGTCGGCGACCGGCATGCCGGTGAGCCGGAGCTTGCCGACGAAGTCGAGCCAGTCGAGGTCGCGGTTGCTGTAGCGGCGCTGGCCGGTGTGCGAGCGGTCGATGTGCGGCATCAGGCCGATGCGCTCGTACCAGCGCAGGGTGTGCGCGGTCAGGCCGGTGAAGGCGACGACCTCGCTGATCGTGTAGCTGTCCTGGCCCAGCGGACGCCGGTGGGGGTGCGGCGGGGCCGCGCAGCTGTCGGTCCTGGTTCCCGTGGTCTCCATCACCGTCATGACCCCAACGCTATGGCCTTGGAGTGCACTCCAAGCAAGCGGTACCGGTAAGAAATCGGCAGGACGCGCCACAGGTGCGGTCGCTAGCGTGCGGTCATGAGTCTCGTACGCCGTGCCACGACCGAGGACGCCGGGGAAGTGCTGCGTCTGCGCCAGGTGATGATCGACGCGCTGCCCGGCGGGGACGCCTCCACAGCGTGGCACACCGAGGCGCTGCCGTCGCTGCGACGGAAACTGGGCGAGCCCGACGGGGACTTCGCGGCCTTCGTCGTCGACCACCCGGACCGGCCGGGGGCGCTCGCCGCACTGGTCGTCGGAACGGTCGACTACCGGATCGGGAAGGCGGCCAACCCGCACGGCCTGGCCGGGTACGTCTTCAGTGTCGCCACCGACCCGGGCGCGCGACGACGCGGGTACGCGCGCGCGTGCATGGACGAACTGCTGGCGTGGTTCCGCGAGCAGGGCGCCGGGCAGGTCATGCTGACCGCGTCCCCGGAGGCCGAGCCGCTCTACGCCTCCCTCGGCTTCGTCCCCAAGCCGGACCCCACGATGATGCTGACCCTCTGAGCCGCTTACGCTCGACGGCATGTCCTTGCAGAGCCTCGCGCTGATCGAGAACTGGCCGGTTCCCACCGCTGCGGCGGGGGTGGTGCGCGCCGACGGCACGGTCCTCGGCACCCACGGTCCGACAGGTCACCGCTTCCCACTGGCCTCGGTCACCAAGCCGCTCGCCGCGTACGCCGTGCTCGTCGCGTACGAGGAGGGGGCGATCGAGCTCGACGAGCCGGCCGGGCCGAGCGGATCGACGGTCCGCCACCTGCTTGCGCACACCTCGGGGCTGGCCTTCGACGAGCACCGGGTGACCGCTCCCGCCGGCGAGCGGCGGCTGTACTCGAACGCGGGCTTCGAGCAGCTCGGCGACCATGTCGCCAAGGCGACGGACATCCCGTTCGCGGAGTACCTGCGGCAGGCGGTGCTCGAGCCGCTGGGCATGACGGCGACGTCCCTGGAGGGCTCCCCCGCGAAGGACGGTGTGTCGACGGTCGGGGATCTTCTCCGGTTCGCGGCGGAGGTGCAGGCACCGCGGCTGCTGGACCCGCGCACGGTCGCGGAGGCGATGACCGTCCAGTACCCGGGCAGGAAGGGCGTGCTCCCCGGCTACGGGCACCAGAACCCCAACGACTGGGGCCTCGGCTTCGAGATCCGCGACTCCAAGTCCCCCCACTGGACGGGCTCCTCGTCCTCGCCTCGCGCCTTCGGGCACTTCGGCCAGTCCGGCACGTTCGTGTGGATCGACCCGGACGCGGGGGCGGCCTGTGTGGCGCTGACGGACCGTGCCTTCGGGCCGTGGGCCATCGAGGTGTGGCCGGCGCTCACCGACGCCGTCCTGGCCGAGCTCTAGGACATCTCCCACACCAGCAGTTCGGCCGGGGTGACCGCCACCACGTCCAGCTCCTTGGCGTCGGTGACCCTGGCCGCGTCACCGGCTCCCAACTCCTCGCCGTCCAGCCGCACTTCGCCCCGCACGACATGGACGTACAGGAACCGCCCGTCCGGCACCGCCGTCCGCTCCCCCGCGCCCAGCCGCCGGACGTGGAGCATCGCACCCGCCTCCGGGATCGCGTACGGCGTCGAGTCGGCGATCCCGCGGACGATCTCGTACGACGGCTCGCCGCCCGGTTCCAGGGGCGCCAGCCAGGTCTGCACGAAGGTCAGCGGCGTCCCGGCGTCGTTGCGCTCGACGTGCCGGACGCCCGCGGCGGCGCTCAGCCGCTGGACGTCACCGGCCCGTACGACCGTCTCGTGCCCGGTGGAGTCCCGGTGCGTCAGCTCCCCCTCGACCACCCACGTCACGATCTCGGTATGGCTGTGCGGATGCTCGTCGAACCCGGCCCCGGGCACGAGCCGCTCCTCGTTGCAGGCGATCAGCGCGCCGAACCGGAGGTTGTCGGGGTCGTAGTGCGGCCCGAACGAGAAGGCGTGCCACGACTCGATCCCGGTCCCGGGATCCCCGCCTGGGTAGCGCTCCGCGGCGCGCCGTACGTCCGTCACGGAACCACGGTAGTGCCGGGGTCCGCCAAAGGCGGCACGGCTGTCGGTACCCGGCGGCGCGCACTGACGTCCGGATAAGGCAGTCTTGTCCCCGTGCCCGAACCCGAACACCGCAAGTCCGACCCCTCCGCGCCCGGCGCCCACGCCCACATCGCGACCCTGAAGCGGCTGGAGAAGTCGTCCGGGTCTCTCGCCCAGCAGGCCATCGCGCGCATGGACGAGACGCTGCCGTGGTACCGGGCCATGCCCCCGGAGAACCGTTCCTGGATCGGGCTGGTCGCCCAGGCCGGTATCGCGGCCTTCACCGAGTGGTTCCGGCGTCCGGACGCCCCGCAGGCCATCTCGACCGACGTGTTCGGGACCGCTCCGCGTGAGCTGACCCGGGCCATCACGCTGCGGCAGACCGTGGAGATGGTGCGCACCACCATCGAGGTCATGGAGAGCGCGATCGACGAGGTCGCCGCCCCCGGTGACGAGTCCGTGCTGCGTGAGGCCCTGCTCGTGTACGCCCGCGAGATCGCCTTCGCCACCGCGCAGGTCTACGCCCAGGCCGCCGAGGCACGCGGCGCCTGGGACGCCCGGCTGGAGTCGCTCGTCGTGAACGCCGTGCTCAGCGGTGAGGCCGACGAGGGGGCCGTGAGCAGGGCCGCCGCGCTGGGCTGGAACTCTCCCGAGCATGTGTGCGTCGTCCTCGGTCCCGCTCCCGAGGGTGACTCCGAGCTGACCGTCGAGGCCATCCGGCGGGCCGCCCGGCACGCCAAGCTCCAGGTGCTGACCGGGGTCCTGGGGGCCCGGCTCGTCGTGATCGCAGGCGGCAGCGACAACCCCCTCGCCGTGGCCAAGTCGCTGATCGGGCCCTATGCGGCCGGACCCGTGGTCGCCGGGCCCGTCGTACCCGATCTGCTGGCCGCCACGCGGTCCGCGCAGGCCGCCGCCGCCGGGCTCAAGGCGTGTTCGGCCTGGCAGGACGCCCCGCGCCCGGTGTTGGCGGACGACCTGCTTCCGGAGCGCGCGATGGCCGGTGATCCCAGTGCACGCGAGCAGTTGGTGGAGGAGATCTACAGACCACTGGAGGAGGCCGGTTCCGCGCTCCTCGAGACGCTCTCCGTCTACCTCGAACAGGCGTCCAGTCTGGAGGGCGCGGCCCGGATGCTCTTCGTGCATCCCAACACCGTGCGCTACCGGCTTCGACGTGTGACTGACGTCACCGGTTGGTCGCCCTCCGATGTACGTTCGGCGTTCACGTTGCGGATCGCGCTCATCCTGGGGCGTCTGGCCGACGGGGATCTCCAGCCCTAGGCTTTTGTCGGGGGCCCACAAAACCCCTTCCTGTTCTTCGTCCCTGTCCCCACGGGCGGCTAGGGCCGCCCTCAAGAGAGAGTGTGAGAGTGCTCGTACTCGTCGCTCCCGGCCAGGGCGCCCAGACGCCCGGCTTCCTGACCCCCTGGCTCGAACTCCCCGGTGCCGCGGACCGCGTCGCCGCGTGGTCCGACGCCATCGGACTGGACCTCGCCCACTACGGCACACAGGCCGACGCGGACGCCATCCGCGACACCTCCGTCGCCCAGCCGCTGCTGGTCGCCGCCGGGATCCTGTCGGCCTCGGCACTCGGTGCCGTCACCCCGGGCGCGGTCGCGGGCCACTCCGTCGGTGAGATCACCGCCGCCGCGTTCGCCGGCGTCCTTGACGACACCGCCGCCCTCACCCTCGTACGCAAGCGGGGTCTGGCCATGGCCGACGCCGCCGCGATCACCGAGACCGGCATGTCGGCGCTGCTCGGCGGCGACCCCGAGGTCTCCGTCGCGCACCTGGAGAAGCTGGGCCTGACGCCGGCGAACGTCAACGGCGCCGGGCAGATCGTCGCCGCGGGCACGCTGGAGCAACTCGCCGTCCTGAACGAGGACAAGCCCGAGGGCGTCCGCAAGGTCGTCCCGCTGAAGGTCGCCGGCGCCTTCCACACGCACCACATGGCCCCCGCGGTCGACGCGCTGGCCAAGGCCGCCGCCGATCTGACGCCGGCCGACCCGAGCGTCACGTACGTCTCGAACAAGGACGGCCAGGCCGTCGCCACCGGTGCCGAGGTGCTGGAGCGGCTGGTCGGCCAGGTCGCCAACCCGGTCCGCTGGGACCTGTGCATGGAGACTTTCAAGGAGCTCGGCGCCACCGCGCTCATCGAGGTCTCCCCCGGTGGCACGCTGGTCGGCCTCGCCAAGCGCGCGCTGCCGGGTGTGAAGACGCTCGCGCTCAAGACCCCAGACGACCTCGACGCTGCTCGCGAGCTCATCGCTGAGACGCTGACACCTGCCGCTGACGCGGCGGGCGCCTGAAAAGGAGCACAAGAGCAATGTCGAAGATCAAGCCCAGCAAGGGCGCCCCGTACGCGCGCATCCTCGGTGTCGGCGGCTACCGCCCGACCCGGGTGGTGCCGAACGAGGTGATCCTCGAGACGATCGACTCGTCCGACGAGTGGATCCGCTCGCGCTCCGGCATCCAGACCCGGCACTGGGCGAACGCCGAGGAGACCGTCGCCGCGATGTCGATCGAGGCGTCCGGCAAGGCGATCGCCGACGCCGGGATCTCCGCCGAGCAGATCGGCGGCGTGATCGTCTCGACCGTCTCGCACTTCAAGCAGACCCCGGCGGTGGCGACGGAGATCGCCGACAAGCTGGGCACGAACAAGGCCGCCGCCTTCGACATCTCGGCGGGCTGCGCGGGCTTCGGCTACGGCCTCACCCTCGCCAAGGGCATGATCGTCGAGGGCTCGGCAGAGTACGTACTTGTCATCGGTGTCGAGCGGCTGTCCGACCTGACCGACCTGGAGGACCGTGCCACGGCCTTCCTGTTCGGCGACGGCGCCGGCGCGGTCGTGGTGGGCCCCTCCCAGGAGCCGGCCATCGGCCCCACGGTCTGGGGCTCCGAGGGCGACAAGTCCGAGACGATCAAGCAGACCGTGGCGTGGACCGAGTACGACTCCACGGGCAAGTTCCCTGCGATCACGCAGGAGGGCCAGGCGGTGTTCCGCTGGGCCGTGTTCGAGATGGCGAAGGTCGCCCAGCAGGCGCTGGACGCGGCCGGGATCAGCCCGGACGACCTGGACGTCTTCATCCCCCACCAGGCCAACGAGCGGATCATCGACTCGATGGTGAAGACGCTCAAACTGCCGGAGCACGTCACGGTCGCGCGGGACGTGCGCACCACCGGCAACACCTCGGCCGCCTCGATCCCGCTCGCGATGGAGCGGCTCCTGGCGACCGGCGAGGCGAAGAGCGGCGACACCGCGCTCGTCATCGGATTCGGGGCGGGTCTCGTCTACGCCGCCACTGTCGTTACCCTCCCCTAGGCACTCCGTGCCGGATCAACCGGTCCGGGACGGGAAGCACTGCCAACCCTCTGATCAAGAAAACGAAGGAGCGCCACATGGCCGCCACTCAGGAAGAGATCGTCGCCGGTCTCGCCGACATCGTGAACGAGATCGCCGGCATCCCGGTTGAGGACGTCCAGCTGGACAAGTCCTTCACCGACGACCTGGACGTCGACTCGCTGTCCATGGTCGAGGTCGTCGTCGCCGCCGAAGAGCGCTTCGACGTCAAGATCCCGGACGACGACGTCAAGAACCTCAAGACGGTCGGCGACGCCACCACCTACATCCTCAAGCACCAGGCCTGAGTTCCCCGGGCTCCCTCGGGAGTCCTCCAGGCCGGACATGCCCGGCCCCGCCACCCGGCGGTGGCGCCGCTTAATCCTCGTAACGTTGGAGAAAGATTTCCCGTGAGCCCGACCAATCGCACCGTGGTCGTCACCGGTATCGGCGCAACCACACCGCTGGGTGGCGACGCAGCCTCTACCTGGGAGGGTCTGGTCGCCGGCAAGTCCGGCGTCAAGCCTCTGGAGCAGGAGTGGGCCGCCGAGCAGGCGGTCCGTATCGCCGCGCAGATCGCGGTGGAACCGACCGAGGTCATTCCCCGGCCGCAGGCCCGGCGCCTCGACCGCTCGGCGCAGTTCGCGCTGATCGCGGCCAAGGAGGCGTGGGCCGACGCCGGTTTCGAAGGCAAGGCCGGTGAGGACGGCTCGGTCGGCGAGGTCGACCCCGACCGTCTCGGCGCCGTCATCGCCTCCGGCATCGGCGGTGTGACGACCCTGCTCGACCAGTACGACGTGCTCAAGGAGAAGGGCGTCCGCCGCGTCTCCCCGCACACCGTGCCGATGCTGATGCCCAACAGCCCGTCCGCCAACGTGGGTCTGCTCGTCGGGGCCCGCGCGGGTGTGCACACCCCGGTCTCCGCCTGCGCGTCGGGCGCCGAGGCCATCGGTTACGCCATCGAGATGATCCGTACCGGCCGCGCCGACGTCGTCGTCGCCGGTGGCACGGAGGCGGCGATCCACCCGCTGCCCATCGCCGCGTTCGGCAACATGATGGCGATGTCCAAGAACAACGAGAACCCCGAGGGCGCCTCGCGTCCCTACGACGTCGCCCGGGACGGTTTCGTCCTCGGCGAGGGCGCCGGTGTCGTCGTCCTGGAGTCCGCCGAGCACGCCGCCGCGCGCGGTGCGCGGGTGTACGCCGAGGCGGTCGGCCAGGGCATCTCCGCCGACGCCCACGACATCGTCCAGCCGGAGCCCGAGGGCCGCGGCATCTCGCACGCGCTGCAGAACCTGCTGGACCGCACCGACCTGAACCCGGCGGAGATCGTGCACGTCAACGCGCACGCGACGTCGACTCCGGCCGGTGACATCGCCGAGCTCAAGGCGCTGCGGAAGGTGTTCGGCGACGACGCCGACCACATGGCCGTCTCCGCCACCAAGTCGATGACCGGTCACCTGCTCGGTGGCGCGGGCGGCGTGGAGACGGTCGCGACCGTCCTCGCCCTCTACCACCGGGTGGCTCCGCCGACCATCAACGTCGAGAACCTCGACCCGGAGGCGGAGGCCAACGCCGACGTCGTCCGCGGCGAGGCCCGCAAGCTGCCCGTGGAGGGTCGTATCGCCGCGCTGAACGACTCGTTCGGGTTCGGCGGCCACAATGTCGTACTGGCGTTCCGTACGGTCTGAGAGGCGTCTTCACGCAACGTAAGGGCCCCCACCGGTCGGTGGGGGCCCTTCACGTGTACGGAGGACTCAGACGACCTGGTGCAGCCAGCGGACCGGGGCGCCCTCGCCGGCGTACCTGAACGGCTCCAACTCGTCGTCCCAGGGCTTGCCGAGGAGCTTGGCGAGCTCGGCCTCCAGGTCCGTCTCCCCCCGCTGCGAACGCGTCAGGGCCGCCCGCAGGCGGTCCTCCGGGATCAGGATGTCGCCGTGGATGCCGGTGACGGCGTGGAAGATGCCGAGCTCCGGCGTGCAGCTGTAACGCTCGCCCTCCGCGGTGGGGCAGGGCTCGGCCGTGACCTCGAAGCGCAGCAGGTGCCAGCCTCTGAGGGCCGACGCGAGCTTGGACGCCGTGCCCACCTCGCCCTTCCAGGAGAACTCCGAGCGCCAGGTGCCGGGCGCGGCCGGCTGCCGGATCCAGTCGAGGTTGACGCGCGTGCCGAGCACCCCGGCGACGGCCCACTCGACGTGCGGGCACAGCGCGCGCGGCGCGGAGTGCACGTACAGAACTCCACGTGTCGTCACCGGGACCTCCGGGCAGAGCGGGACAAGTCTTGCTGGCTGGCATGGCGGCGATGGCGGGCAGCCACGTTGATGGCGAGGCTACCGTGCGGCGGGGCAAGGAGTGTGACGTACCGTCCGTCCCGATGCCCCGAAACGCCCGCCATTCACCCGGCAGGACGCTAGTACGGGTGTCGATCGTTCCCTCGCAGCCTCCGGGAACTCCCGTGCGTTGTGATGAGAGGACCACCATTTCACGAGGGGAACACCACGGATGCGGAAGCAGGGCCACAGCTCGCGGGCCGTCGTCGCCGTCCTGACGGCGGCTCTGGTGGGTGTCGCCGGCTGTGACGCCGTGGGCGGCGACTCGGCAGGGCCGACCCCGAAGGCCACGCCCTCGCCGAAGCCGACCCCGGCGTGGGACAGCAGCCCGGGGTCGATGGCCGCCGTGGGCGACTCGATCACCCGGGGCTTCGACGCGTGCGGAGTGCTGAAGGACTGCCCCGACGTGTCCTGGGCCACCGGGAGCAGTACGCAGGTCGACTCCCTGGCCGTACGGCTGCTGGGGAGGACGAAGGCGGCCGGGCGCAGCTGGAACCACGCGGTGTCCGGGGCGCGGATGGCCGACCTGCCCGGGCAGATGGCACAGGCGGCGGCGCACAAGCCGGGGTTGGTGACGGTGATGGTGGGCGCCAACGACGCCTGCCGGGACTCCACGGCGGCGATGACGTCGGTGTCCGACTTCCGCGCCGGTTTCGAGGACGCGCTCGGCGTGTTGCGCAAGACGGCTCCCCAGGCGCAGGTGTACGTGGCGAGCGTGCCGAACCTCAAGCGGCTGTGGTCCCAGGGCCGCACCAATCCGCTGGGCAAGCAGGTGTGGAAGCTGGGCGTGTGCCCGTCGATGCTGGCCGACGCGGACGCCCTGGACGCGGCGGCGACCGAGCGCCGGGACACCGTGCAGCAGCGGGTGGAGGCCTACAACTCCGTACTGAAGGAGGTGTGCGCCAAGGACGAGCGGTGCCGGTACGACGGGGGCGCGGTGTACGACTACCGGTTCGGCACCGACCAGCTCAGCCACTGGGACTGGTTCCATCCGAGTGTGAACGGACAGGCGCGGCTGGCGGAGATCGCTTACCGCAAGGTCAGGTCCGTGTCCTAAAGTTCCGCACATGAACGAACTCTTCGCCACACTTCCCGACGGCACACCGGTTCACCGCTGGACCCTGGAGCGCGCGGGCGTCCGCGTGCGGATCCTGTCGTACGGCGGGATCGTGCAGTCGGTCGAGGTTCCGGACCGGGACGGGCGGGCGGCGGACGTGGTGCTGGGCTTCGCCGGCCTGGAGGGGTATCTGGACCACTCCGGTCCGTATCTCGGCGCCTTCATCGGACGGTACGCGAACCGGATCGCGGGGGGCCGTTTCGAGCTGGACGGGGGGACGTACGCGCTCGCGCCCAACAACGCGCCCAACTCCCTGCACGGCGGCGAGAACGGCTTCGACAAGCGGGTGTGGGACATGGAGCCCGCCGGTGAGCACGGGGTGCGGCTGAGCCGGGTCAGCCCGCACGGCGAGGAGGGCTTTCCGGGGCGCCTGGAGGTCTCCGGGACGTACAGCCTGGACGAGTCGGGTGCGCTGCGGATCTCGTACGAGGCGGTCACCGACGCGCCCACCATCATCAACCTGACCAACCACAGCTACTTCAACCTGGCCGGTTCCGGGAACGCGGGCGGGCACGAGCTGCGGATCGACGCCTCGCGGTTCACCCCGGTCGACGCGGATCTGATCCCGACCGGGGTCGAGGAGGTCGCGGGCACCCGGTTCGACTTCCGTCGGTCGCGCAAGGTCGGCGCGGGCTACGACCACAACTTCGTGCTGGACAAGGGGATCACCGAACAGGCCGTCGAGGTCGCCGAGTTGTACGACCCCGCGTCCGGGCGGGTGCTGACGGTGGCGACCACCGAGCCGGGGCTCCAGCTGTACACCGCGGACCATCTGCCCGAGCCGTTCGCGCCCGGCGACGGCATCGCGCTGGAGACCCAGCACTTCCCCGACTCCCCGAACCGGCCGGAGTTCCCGAGCACGGTGCTGCGGCCGGGCGAGGTGTACCGCTCCGAGACGGTGTACGGCTTCGGTACGCGCTGAGCACGCACGAGCCCCGGCCCAGGGGTCAGGTCCCGGGCCGGGGCTGCTTGTGTGAGGGCTGTGCCCCCTCCGATCAGACGTTAATCGTCACGGTGACCCGGCGGTCCCCGATCGAGCGCCCCACCTGGATTTCGTACGAACCCTTCACATACGACCACGATGAGGTCTTCTCGTCCCAGATCTCGAAGGCCCGGCGCGGGATCTCCACGGTGACCTCGACGCTCTCGCCGGGACCGGCCTCGGCCCCCGCGAAGCCGGCGAGCCGGCGGGCCGGGCGCTCGGCGTCGGGTTCGGCGGGCGCCAGGTAGACCTGGACGACCTCGCGGCCCGGGCGGGCGCCGGTGTTGCGCAGCCGGACCCGGACGGTGGTGCCGCGGACCTCGACGGACTCATAGGTCCAGTCGGTGTAGCCGAGGCCGTGGCCGAAGGGGTAGGCCGGGGTGCGGCCCTCCTTCTCCCAGGCCGTGTATCCGATGAACACGCCCTCGTTGTAAGGGAGTTCGCCGTCCTGTGGGGCGACCCGGGTGACCGGGGCGTCGGCCAGGGCGCCCCAGGTGGTGGGGAGGCGGCCGCCGGGCTCGTGGGCGCCGGTCAGGACGTCGGCGAGGGCCGCGCCGCCCTCCTGGCCGGGGAACCAGCCGAGCAGGACGGCGGCGACGTCCTCGCGCCAGGGCAGCTCCACCGGGGAACCGGAGTTGACGACCACGACGGTGTTCGGGTTGGCGGCGGCCACCGCGCGGACCAGCTCGTCCTGGCGGCCCGGCAGCGCGAGGTCCCTGCGGTCGTAGCCCTCGGACTCGACGCGCTCGGTGGTGGCGACCACGACGACGGCGGTGTCGGCGTTCCGCGCCGCCTCGACGGCCTCGGCGATCAGCTCGTCGGGGTCGCGTCGGGGATCCTGGTGGGCGAGGGTGAAGGCGATGACCTTCATCGGCGCGTCCTCGGGGACGACCACGACGTACGTCAGGGAGACCTCGACCGGTTCGCCCGCGGCCAGTCGGACCCGGGCGCGGGGCTGGGGGGCGCCGAAGAAGGTGATGAAGGGGTCGTCCTCGTCGGTGGACTGGACGTCGTCGTAGTACGTCGTGCCGTCGACGACCAGCTTGAAGGCGCCGAGTCCCTTGATGCCGAAGGTGTGTTCGCCGCTCTCGCGCGGGGTGAAGGTGCCGGTCAGCTCGACCGTGTGCAGCCGGTCGTGGGTGACGCCCTCGGGGAGGTCCGCACCCATCCACTGGATCTGGCCGTTGGGGGCGGACGCCGTGCCGATGACGTTCCCGTCCGTGTCCCGGCAGACCGCCGTGAGGGTGAACCCCTTGTCGGCGACAGCGAGTTCGGTGTTGGGGTCGGCGCCCACGGCGTAGCTGAGGGTGCCCTCGGGGAGGGCGGCGGTGAGGCCGTCGAGCGGGGAGACGACGCCCTCCGGGAAGACGGTGGCGGAGCCGCCGCCGAGGACCCGGGCGTCGCGGGCGGCGGCGCCGATGAGGGCGACCGTGCCCTCACGCAGCGGCAACACTCCCTGGTTGCGGACCAGTACGAAGGCGCGGCGGGCGATCTCGCGGGCCAGCTCGATGCCGTCGACGGGGTCCGGGAGCTCGGTGACGACGGGTTCGGCGCCGTCCAGGATGCCGACGCGGGCGGCGAGCCGCAGTACGTTGCGTACGGCCGTGTCGACCGCGCTCTCCTCGACCTCGCCGTCCCGCACCGCCCGGGCGAGGGCCTCGCCGTAGACGGTCGTCGGGCCGGGCATGGCGACGTCGAGGCCGCCCTCGATGGCGCCCTTGGTGGAGCGGGCGGCCATCCAGTCGGAGACGTTGTAGCCGTCGAAGCCCCATTCGCCGCGCAGGACTTCGTTGACGAGGTGGTGGTGCTCGGTCATCGTCGTGCCGTTGACCGTGTTGTAGGCGGT
Source organism: Streptomyces sp. NPDC005402 (assembly GCF_040606575.1). NCBI lineage: Bacteria > Bacillati > Actinomycetota > Actinomycetes > Kitasatosporales > Streptomycetaceae > Streptomyces > Streptomyces sp. NPDC005402. The sequence goes on along the minus strand of NZ_JBEXFB010000019.1, from coordinate 163,639 downwards.
CATGATGCCCCACGGGTGGGCGTTCTCGACGATGTGCTCGAAGGGCGCCAGGTACAGCTCGCGCAGGGCGCGCTCGGAGACCAGGTTGTTCACCGTGAAGCGGTCGGTCTCGGCGTCGTTGGCGACGTAGTGCTTGACGGTGGTGCCGACTCCGCCCTCCTGAACGCCGGTGACGTACCCGGCGCCGATCCGTCCCGTCAGGTGGGGGTCCTCGCTGTAGGCCTCGAAGTGGCGGCCGCCGAGCGGGGAGCGGTGGAGGTTGACGGTGGGGGCGAGCAGGACGTGGACGCCCTTGCGGCGGGCCTCCTGGGCGAGCAGCACGCCGGCTCTGCGCGCGAGTTCCGGGTCCCAGGTGGCGGCGAGCGCGGTCGGGGAGGGCAGGGCGATCGACGGGTCGTCGGCGCTCCAGCGCACACCCCGGACGCCGATCGGGCCGTCGGACATGACGAGGGAGGCCAGGCCGATCTCGGGGAGCGCGGGCAGGGTCCACATGTCCTGACCGGCGAGGAGCCGGGCCTTGGCGTCCAGGTCCAGTCCGGCCAGGGCCGCCTCGACGGCCGCCTCGCGGGCCTGGTCGGCGGGGGTGGTGCCCTCGGGCGCCTCGGGTGCCTCGGGTGCCGCCATGGCGGTGCCTCCTCGTTGAAGTCCGTGCGGTCCTCTCATCGTGCATCGATTACCTGGCGAGCGGTAGGTTTCGTTATATGGCCGTTATATTTGCGGGGGTGTCATGTCGTACGGTGACGCCATGAGCGCCAGGACGAGAAGCGAGGAGCGCCGGGCCGAGATCGTCCGGGCGGCCGTGGAGGTCATCGCCGAGCGCGGTTACCGGGGCGCGAGCCTGGCCGCGGTGGCCGAGCGGGTCGGGCTGACCCAGCAGGGCCTGCTGCACCACTTCCCGACGAAGGACGCGCTGCTGGTCGCGGTGCTGGAGGAGCGGGACAAGTGGGACGCGGTGCCGAACGGCAGCTGGCGCGTCGACCTGCTCACCTCGCTCGTCGAGTACAACGCGATGCGGCCGGGCATCATCCAGACCTTCTCCGCACTCCTCGGCGAGAGCGTGACAGAGGGGCATCCGGCACGTGAGTACTTCACCGACCGCTACACCCGGGTGCGCGCGTCGATGACGGTGGCCCTCCGCGCCCGGTACGGCGACCGCCTCCCCAACGGACTGAGCCCTGAACGCACCGCGCCCCTGCTGGTGGCGGTCATGGACGGTCTGCAGTACCAGTGGCTGCTGGACCCGGAGTCGGTGGACATGCCGGGGGCGTTCCGGGACTTCCTGCGGCTGCTGGGCGAGCCGGTGGAGTGAGGGTCACTGGCTCCAGGCGGCGGCGAGGGCCTTGCTCACCACGCAGACGGCGGCGAACGCCAGCGCCCAGACCTGGGCCCCGGCCGCGAACAGGGCGATCGCGGCCGCACCGAACCAGAACAGCTCGAAACCGAATCGACCGGCCCCGCGCACCTTGTACTTGGCGCGCTGTGAGCCGAACAGCGCCCACAGGGCGACGAGTACGGCGGGTGCGGCGAGACCGAGCAGCCAGGGTGCCCCGACATCCCGGGTGAACCCCCAGTACGCGGCACCCGCCAGAGCGCCCAGCTCGATGAGGAAGAGAACGCCCAAGTTCGCCTGCTTCATGGGCCGCAGTATCACCCGCCCGCCGGGACCGCCGCCACGATTTCGATCTCGATCCGCGCCTCGGGCCGGAACAGCCTGGACACCTCGAAGGTCATGCTGGTGGGCGGGGTGCCGGTGAGGAACTCCCGTCGTACGGCGCCGTACTGCTCCAGCTCCGAGATGTCCGTGAGGTAGGTGCGGATGTTGATGACGTCGGCCAGGCTCGCCCCGTGCGCCGCAAGGAGTGCGGCGAGGGTCTCGAAGACGCCCCGGGACTGGTCGGCGAGCGTGGGCCCCTCCGGCGATCTGGCCGGAGACGAACAACAGGGCGCCGCCGTCGGCCTGTTCGACGCGGGCGACCTGGGAGTAGTAGGGGCTCAGGGGCTGCGGCGCGCCGACGGGGTTGTCCAGGGTGATCTGCATGCCGTCGACGCTAGGTCCGCCCTTGCGATGCGACAAGCGAATGTCCAGCATGGCCGTCATGCCGAACCCGCATCGCACGGAGCTGCCCCCGGACCTCGCCACCGTCTGGCTGCGGGTCTTCCTCGAGGTGGCCCGGCACGAGTCGTTCACCGTGGCCGCGCGCACGCTGGGCTGGACCCAGTCGGCGGTCTCCCGGCAGATCTCCTCGCTGGAGGGGGCGTTGGGCGGGGCGCCGTTGTTCGACCGGCTGCCGCGGGGCGTGCGGCTGACGGAGGCGGGGCGGGTGCTCGTGCCGTACGCGGAGACCGTCACCGGGGCGCTGCGGGAGGCCGTACGAGAGCTGGCGGCGCTGCGTGAAGTGGCGGGCGGGCGGCTGCGGTTCGGGGCGTTCCCGACGGCGGACGCGGCCTTGGTCCCGCTCGCCCTCGGCGCCTTCCGCACCCGTCATCCGGGGGTGCGGGTCTCCCGCGAGGAGGGGCTCACGCCGTCGTTGCTGGACCGGCTCACCGAGGGGCGACTGGATCTCGCGGTCGTCTCCACGACCGGCGGGGCGCCGCTGTCGGCGTACGAACTGCGCCATCTGCTCGACGAGTCGCTGTACGTCGCCGTCCCGGCCGGGCATCCGCTGGTGGGTGAGGGCGGCGGTCCGGTGCGGCTCGGGCGGCTCGCGGACGCCGACTGGATCTCCGGGAGCCCGCGGCCCGAGGGCACCCTCCTCGACGCGGCCCTGCGGCAGGGCTTCCGGCCGCGGATCGCGCATGTCGTGGGCGAGTGGACCGCCAAGCAGGGGTACGTCGCCGCCGGGCTCGGTGTGACGCTGGTACCGGCGCTCGCCGCGGAGTCCGTACGGCCGGACGTCGTGCTGCTCCCGGTCCTGGACGAGGGGGCTCCGGCGCGGGCGGTGTACGCGGCGACGCTTCGGGGGCGGTCGGCCTCACCGGCCGTGGAGGCGTTCGTGGCGGCGCTGCGGGAGGCGGCGGGGCGGATTCCCCGTACGTCGCCCCCCATGGCGTAGACCACTTCCGTCACGCGATACTGCCGTCGTCCGGCACCACTCGCGCCCCACAGCGACGGAAGGACCTGAACTCCCTTGACATCCCTACGTGTTCGGATCGGCATCCTCGGACTGGCCCTGCTGGCGGGGCCGGTGGCCCCCGTGAGCCCGGCGGCGGCAGCGACCGCGCCCTCGCCCACGGTGGAGGAGCGGCGGCTCGATCAGGCCGTGCCGCGGGAGATCCTCGAACGGTCCGGATTCGACGCCGTGCCCCTCCGCTTCACGCGGGCGCTCGGGTCGGCGCGTTCGTACGGGGAGGCGCGGCAGGTCGTCGTACGGCAGGGGTCGGCGCTGTGGAAGCGGGCGGTCGACCGGGCGCAGGGGCGGGGGTCTGCCGGTGGCGATCTAGGCCGGGACGACGACCGGCCGCTGTACTGGGCGCGGTTGGGGATGACGCGTGAAGTGCGGACCTGGGAGCCGTCGTTCACACTGCCGGACAGGCAACGCGCGGCGCTGCTCGGCGAGTTGGAGCGGACCTCTCGTGGGCAGACGGCCGTGCGGTATCCGGGGGGTGACCGGCTGAAGCGGGTGCTCGTCACCGGGTTCGATCCGTTCACGCTGGACCGGGACATACGGATCTCGAATCCGTCCGGGGCGAGTGCGCTCGCGCTCGACGGGACGGTGATCGAGACGGCGGACGGGCCTGCGCGGGTGGAGACCGTCGTGTTCCCCGTGCGGTGGCAGGACTTCACGGACCAGGCCGTGGAGCGTGCGCTGCGGCCGTATCTGAAGCGGGTGGATCTCTTCACGACCGTGAGTCAGGGACGGGTGGGACGGTTCGACGTCGAGCGGACCAACGGGGCCTGGCGGGGCGGGTTCCCGGACAACGACAACATCGGGGTGACGGGGACCGTGCCGGTCACCGACCCGGCCTCGCAACCGCAGTGGACGACGACGACGCTGCCGTACAAGGCGATCGTGGACGCGGACACCGGGCGTTTTCCCGTCTACGACCACACGAGCGTGACCGAGATCCCGGCGGGAGGGACTCAGCCGGTCGTCCGTCCGGACGGGCCGAGCCCCGGGTCCACGGCGCGTGCCGGGGGCGGCGGGGACTACCTGTCCAACGAGATCGCGTACCGGGTCACGCTGCTGCGGGACCGGTTGGGGCTGCACGACGTACTGCCGGGCGGGCATGTGCACACGCCGGTCCTGGAGTTCGGGGCGGGGAACACGGATCCGGCGACGGGGACGGTGACCGATCCGGGGTTCGTGCGCAACCGGCTCGACATCATCGCGCAGGTGCGGGCGATCGTGACGGTGGCGGCGGGGGCGTAGGGCGCTCGGGGGTGGGGGCTACCTTCCGGGTGTCTCGCGGCCGCCCGGAACAGGCCACTTCAGGAACGTCGCTGTCTCTGTGAAGTCCAGGCGGTGGTAGAAGTCGGCGGCCCTGCGCGTAGGCACGGTGACCTCTGTGTCGCCCGCCTGCCGAGCGCAGTCCTGCACCTCGCGGACGAGCCGGGAGCCCGTGCCGTGGCCGCGCAGGGGTGCGTCCACGGCGAGTTCCAGGAGTTCGAGGACGGTGCCGTCGGCGAACAGGGTCGGCATCCGGGCCGCGTAGGCGTAGCCGACGACCCGTGTCCCCTGCTCGGCGACCAGGAATTCGGCCCGGTGCTCGGCGGCGGCCCGAAGGACCTGGGGGAAGGTGACGGACTCGTAGCGGGCACGGTCGGGGCGGTAGGAGGTGGCGAAGTCCCGCAGGAGCCGGAACACGGCGTCCGCATCCGTTTGCCTCGCAGGGCGGATCGTCGGGTCAGGCGCCGAGTGCACCCTGCACCGCTTCCCCGTCGGGCTCGTCGTCCCCCTCCCTTGTCTCCTCCCCCAGCAGCTCCCGTGCCATCAGCGTCGCCCCCGCCACCGCGCCCGGCATCAGGAACACCGCTACGAAGGGGACCAGGAAGGACAGGCCGAGGGGGGTGCCGAAGCCCCAGATCAGGGTTTTGCGGGAGCGCAGGAGGGTCAGGCGGGCCCGGAGGTCCACCCCTCGGCGCTGGAGGGCGACCGCGGTGAGCTCCTCGGTGAGGAAGAAGCCGGTCACGAAGAAGCCCATCACCGGGACGACCGTCTGGCCGACGACCGGGACGAAGCCCAGGGCGAAGAGCAGGACCGCCCACAGGAGGGCTCGGACGACGATACGGAGGCTGTCCCGCGCCGAGATCCACAGCTCGCGCCAGAGCGGCAGGCCGGACTCGGGGGCCGTGCCGTCCGGGGAGACGTCCCGGTCGACCTTCTCGGAGAGGTTCTCGTAGAAGGGCTGGCCGATGAGGAGGGTGACCGCCGTGAAGGTCAGGACCGCCAGGAGGAGGGCCAACGCGAACAGGACAACGGTGAGGAAGCCACGGAACAGGCCCTGCCACGGGCTGGACCAGTCGTCGGCGAACGGGGTCGACCAGGACACCGCGTCCCCGCCCCAGGTCGCCAGGGCCACCAGTGCCGCCGCGTACAGCACCAGGGTGATCAGCCCCGGGATCAGTCCGAAGCCGTACTGCTTGCCGTGCCGGGCCACCCACCGCTGGCCCTTCAGGAGATAGTGGAAACCCGCCCCGAGATCACGCATGTCCCGCACCCTATCGGGTGGCCCTCGGACTGCGGATACGGCCGGATGCCCCGTCCCGACACCCGACTTGCGCCATCCGGGGCATCCGCGCCACGAACTCCCTCTTGTTGCGGTTGAGTCGAACAGGTACATCTCGCCGTACCGATCTCAGGAAGCCCCGGAGGAGGTACGCGTGCACACCACGAGAACCGTTCCTGCGAGACCCGTCCTGCTCATCGCCCTCACGAGCGCACTGCTGCTCACCCCGTACAGCGCGACCGCGGACCCCGAGCCCCCCACCCGCGAGAGCGCCGGCGACCAGGGCGTGGCCCGGGCCCCGGAGAGCGCCGCCCGGCGCGCGCTCACCGCCCCGAGCACCGGCTTCACGGACACCACGCGCGGCTATCCCCGCGAGCAGGTCCTCACCCCCGACCCCGTGAACCCGGCGGACAGGTCCGTCAAGCTGGGCCTCACCCCGTACCACGCGATCGCGCCGAGGCTGAACGCCCTGCAACGGCTGGGCGACCGGGTGAGCGTCGAGGTCGCCGGGCGTTCGGCGGGCGGGCACCGGCTCTACCTCGTCACCGTGACCGCCCCGGAGACCACCGCCCAGGCCCGCGCCCAGGAGCGGATGCGCGAGCTCATCGAGAACGCGCCCGCGACCGCCGCCAAGTCGAAGGCGGTCAGGGCGGATTACAAGGCGCCGGTCTTCTTCAACAACAACATCCACGGCAACGAGTGGGAGGGCACGGACGCCTCCCTGCGGATCGTCGAGCAGCTCGCGACGGCCGAGGACAAGCGCACCAAGGACTTACTCGCCCACTCCCGGCTGTACTTCAACATCACGGCCAACCCGGACGGCCGTATCGCCGGAACCCGGGCGAACGCCAACGGCTTCGACCTGAACCGGGACTTCGTGACCGCCTCGCAGCCCGAGGTGCGGGCGATGCGGCAGATCGAGATCGACAAGCAGCCGGCCGTCCTGCTCGACCTGCACGGTTACGTCAACGGCACACTCATCGAGCCCACCACTCCCCCGCACGGCGAGAACTACGAGTACGACCTCTTCCTGAAGAACACCTACGCGAACGCGCTCGGCATGGAGGCCGCCGTCAACGGCCTCGGCTACACGCCCGCGAAGGACGGTGTCGAGCCCGCGCAGATCCCCTTCCGGGACCAGGAGGAGGGCTGGGACGACTGGCCGCCGATCTTCACCCCGCAGTACGCGGCCTTCCACGGCACGGTCGCCGCGCACACCGTCGAGATCCCGCTGGCCGTCAACAACTCCCTCTACGACAGCCTGCCCGTGGCGGAACTGCGGCGCCGGTCCGCGATCAACACGGCTGTGGCGGGCGCGGCCATCAGGGCGACCCTCGACTTCGTGCGGGAGAAGCGCGCTTCACTGATCGCCGACCAGATCGAGGTCTTCCGGCGCGGGGCGGCGGGGGCCGCTCAGGTGCCGGTGTCCGAGGAGACGGTCCCCGGGGTGCCGGGCATCGGGCCCGAGGACGTGTACACCACCGACTTCCCCCGCGCCTACGTGATTGTGTCGGGCTCGACCGCCGCAGCCCGTCTCGTCGACCACCTCCTCGCCAACGACGTCCGCGTCGGCCGCGCCGACCGTGACGTACGGCTCGGCGGACGGACGTACCCGAAGGGGTCGTACGTCGTCGACATGCGCCAGCCGAAGCGGGGTCTGGCGAACGCGCTGCTCGCGGACGGGCGGGACATCAGCGACAAGGTGTCCGTGATGTACGACATCTCGGGCTGGAGCCTGGGTCGGCTGTGGGGCGCGACGGTCACGCCGGTGGCGTCCGGGAGTCCGGCCGGTGCGCCCCTGAGGCCCGTCCGGGCCGCCGCGCACGTCGGTCAGGTGGCCCCGCGCGGCGACCTGCGGCTGCGGCTGACCGACCCGCAGGAGATCGCGGCACTCAACTCGCTGCTCGCACAAGGGGTTTCGGTACGCCGGGCCCCCGACGGCAGTGCGATCGTGCCCGCGTCGGCGCGTGACCTCGCCACCGAAGCCGCCCGCACTTTCGACGTGGTCTTCGACGCTACGAGGCTGAAGGGCGCGGCCGAGCTGCACCGCACACGCGTGGCCGCCGCCGTGACCCCCGGCGAGCTGTTCGCGCTGCGGGAGATGAACTTCGAGGTCACCCCGGTCTCGACGGCCGTCCTGAACGCCGGTTTCGACTGGTCGTCGGTGGACGTGCTGTTCGTGTCGGCGGGGCTGGACCGCGCCGCCCTCACCAGCGGCGCCCGCACCGCCCTCGACGCCTTCCTGGGCGCCGGGCACGGGCTCGTGGGCCGCGGGACGGTCGGGGCCGAACTGAGCACGGACACGGGGCTGCTGGCCGCGAAGCCGGTGGAGGGCAACGGGGACGCCAACGGCGTGGTGCGCCTGGTCACGTCGGGTCCGGTGACGGCCGGGGCCCCGGGCTCCCCCGACGTCGGGTTCGTCTACGCGCCGGTCTGGTTCACCGACCTCGGTCCCGGGGTGCGTGTCGAGCAGTCGTACGCCTCCGGGAACCCGCTGGTCTCCGGGCACTGGCGGCCGCTGCCGGACGGCTCGGGCGGTCCCGCCGCCGCGGCCGGAAAGGCCTCGGTCGTCAGTGGCCCGCAAGCCGTCCTGTTCGGCACCGAGCCCCTCTTCCGGGATCATCCCAAGGGAGAGTTCGCCCAGGTCGGACGGGCGTTGTTCACCATGGCACACGCCGGCAGCGGCTGAGGTTGAGGAGAGCGGATGACGCAGGAGATCCACGGCACCGTCGCGAACGGCTTCGAGGCGGTGCGCGAGGAGTTCACCGCCTTCGTGGCGGGCGAACGGCCCGACTACGAGGGGCAGTTGAGTGCATACGTGCACGGCAGGCGGGTCGTCGACCTGTGGGCCGGTGAGGGCGCTGGACCGGACTCCCTCTACGGCGTGTTCTCGTCGACCAAGGGTGCCGCCCATCTGGTGGTCGCCCTCCTGCTCCAGGAGGGCACGCTGGAGCTGGACCGCAAAGTGACCTACTACTGGCCGGAGTTCGGCGCCGAGGGCAAGGGTCAGCTGAGCCTGCGGGATCTGCTGGCGCACCGGGCCGGGGTGGTCGGCCTGGACGCCGGGTTCACCACGCAGGAGCTGACGGACGACCGGGCGGTGGCGGAACGGCTCGCGGACCAGAAGCCGTTCTGGCGCCCCGGCACGGCCTTCGGTTACCACGCGCTGGTGATCGGCGCGCTCAGCGGCGAGATCGTACGGCGGGCGACGGGCCGCACGCTCCAGGAGGTGTACGAGGAGCGGATCCGGGCGCCGTACGGGCTGGACTTCCACCTGGGGCTGCCCGAGGCACTGGAGCCCCGTTACCGCTCCGTGCAGCCGATGGTCCCGACCGCCGAGCAGCAGGCCCTGCTGGACGCGGCGCCGACGGGCCCGCACACCCTGACCGCGATCGCCTTCAACCAGCAGGTACCGGATCCGGGCGACCTGGTGGACTACGCCAACTCCCGTGCCGTACGGGCGAAGGGGCCGGCGTCGGCGGGCGGAGTGGCGGCCGCCCGGGGTTTGGCCGGGATGTACGCGGCGGCGATCAGTGAAGTGGCCGACCGGCCGCCCCTGTTGAAGCCGGACACCATCGCCGAGGTGGGCCAGATCCAGTCCGTCGGCTACGACCTGGTGGCCCGGGCCCACAAGTCCTACGGCCTGGGCTTCCAGGCCACGGCCGACATGTGGTACCCGTTCCTCGGTGCCGGTTCCTTCGGTCACAGCGGCGCCGCCGGCTCCCAGGCCTTCGCCGATCCCCGCAGCGGTCTGGCCTACGGCTACACCCGTCGCCGGATGGCGTTCCCGGGCGGCGCGGCGCCGGAGAACGAGCGGTTCGTGAGGGCCGTGCACGGGGCGGCTCTGGCCGTGTGAGAAGGACGGAGCCCGCACCCCACGTCCAGGGGTGCGGGCTCTGCCTGTACGACCAACGAGCTCCGTCAGGCAAGGGTCACGGAGATGTTCCCGTGGGTCGCCTTCGAGTACGGGCAGACCTGGTGGGCCTTCTCGAGCAGGGCCCTGGCGGTGTCCGTGTCGACGTTCGGGATGCTCGCCGATATCTCGACGATCAGGCCGAAGCCGTCGGAGTTCCTGCCGATGCCGACCTTCGCGGTGACCGTCGAGCCGGAGATGTCGGCCTTCTCCTGGCGGGCGACGACGCCGAGGGCGCCCTGGAAGCAGGCGCTGTAGCCGGCGGCGAAGAGCTGCTCCGGATTGGTGCCGGTGCCGCTGCCGCCCATTTCCTCGGGCGGGTTGACGACCACGTCGAGCCTGCCGTCGTCGGTGGTGACACGGCCGTCGCGACCGTTCTCGGCGGTGGCGACGGCCGTGTACAGGACGTCGGACTGCTGGATTTCCGGCATGCGGTTGTCTTCCTCCTCGGTCCACCGCGACTCGCGCCCACGATCGACAGTGGATTTCGGAAAGAACTTACCGCATGACGGAAAAACCTTGCGGATGTCAGAGCTTGACGATCATCTTTCCGGTGTTGTCGCCACGCAGGACCCCGAGGAACGCCTCCAGGTTGTTCTCGATGCCCTCGACGACCGTCTCGCGGTACTTGAGCTGCCCGGACGCCACCCACGGGCCGACCTCGGCGACGAACTCCGGCTGGAGGTCGTAGTGGTCGCCGACCAGGAAGCCCTCGATGCGGCCGCGGGTCTGGATCAGGCGGGCGAGGTTGCGCGGGCCGGGGGCGGCCTCCGTGTTGTTGTAGACGGAGATCATGCCGCAGACCGCGATCCGGCCGCCCTCGTTGAGGGAACCGATGGCGGCCTCCAGGTGGTCGCCACCGACGTTGTCGAAGTAGACGTCGACACCGTCCGGGGCCGCCTCGCGCAGCTGGTCGCTGACCTTGCCGTTCTTGTAGTTGAAGGCGGCGTCGAAGCCGTACTCCTCGACCAGCAGCTTGACCTTCTCGTCGGAGCCGGCCGAGCCGATGACCCGGGAGGCGCCCTTGAGCTTGGCGATCTGGCCGACCTGGCTGCCGACGGCACCCGCGGCGCCGGAGACGAAGACCGAGTCGCCCTCCTTGAAGGAGGCGGTGCGCAGGAGGCCGGCGTAGGCGGTGAGGCCGGTCATGCCGAGGACGCCGAGGTACGTCGACAGGGGGGCCGCGTCGGCGTCCACCTTGACGGCGTGCTTCGCGTCCATGACCGCGTGCTCGCGCCAGCCGAAGAAGTGCAGGACGTGATCACCCACGGCGATGCCCTCGGCCTTGGACTCCACGACCTCGCCGACCGCGCCGCCCTGCATGACCTTGCCGAGCTCGAAGGGGGCGGTGTACGACTTCGCGGCGCTCATGCGGCCGCGCATGTACGGGTCGACGGAGAGGTACTTGTTGCGGACCAGCACCTGGCCCTCACCGGGGGTCGGGACCTCGGCTTCGACCAGGGCGAAGTCCTCGGGCTTGGGCCAGCCGACGGGTCGGGAGACGAGGTGCCATTCGCGGTTGATCATGATGCCTGGACCTTTCCATTTGCTTCAGTACCTGAAACAACCATGCCTCTGAATATTTCAGGTTGTCAAGTAAAGGGGTATCCTGGATCCCATGCCCACTCCTCACAAGACCCGGCCCGACCCGCTGACCATGGAAGTCTTGGAGCTCATCGGGGACGTGGTGGCCCGCTTCCACTCGGACTACGAGGACGCGGCCGCGGCGCACGCCCTCACCGGGGCGCAGGCACGGCTGCTGAGTCTGCTGTCCCTGGAGCCGCTGCCCATGCGCAAACTGGCCCAGAAACTGAAGTGCGAGCCGTCGAACGTCACCGGGATAGTGGACCGGCTGGAGTCACGCGGGCTGGTGGAGCGACGGCCCGACCCGGCGGACCGGCGGGTCAAGGTGGCGGCGGTGACGGAGGCGGGGCTTCAGGTGGCGCGGGAGCTGCGGGAGGGGCTGCGGTTCGCCCGGGCGCCGCTCGCGGGGTTGTCGGAAGGGGAGCGGACGTCTCTGCGGGACCTGTTGCGGCGGATGCTGGAGGCGTGACCGGGGACGCCTGCCCGCGCTGCCGGGGTCGCGTCGGCCGACTGCCGGCTAGCGGCCCTTGCGTACCAGGTCGGTGATGCGCTCGCCCTCGCTGATCGTCAGCGGACCGGTTTCCTGCGTCGCGTCACCGATCCCCAGCGCGGCCGCCAGCGTACGGCCGTGCAGGTCGAGGGTGGCCTCGGTCAGGGTGGTGAGATCGGCTACGGCGGCGCGGGCCCGGGCCCACCCGGTCAGCCCGATGCCCGCGGCGACCAGCACGGCGGGCCACCACACCACGGTGAGCAGGAGGTAGGGCACGGCCCAGGTTCCGGTGGCCACCGCGGCGGCGAACGCCGAGTGCGCGGCGGTGAGTTCGGTCCGTGCGGGGTCGGGGACGACCAGCCAGAGCCGGGACCAGCCGTAGGCCAGGTCGAGTCCGTAGCGGTGGTACGCGATCGACTCCACGGCGTGGATCCGGTCACCCATCCAGGTCGGCCTGCCCGGCTCGGCCATGGCCAGCCGGGTGACGCGGTGGGCCGCGGTGTCGATCCGGTCCTGCTGCTCGCGGGTGCGGGTGGCCGGGTTCACGGCTTCGAGCGCCCGGCGTTCCTCGACGAGCCGGTGCCACCGCGCCCGTCGGCGCGCCGTACGCGCCACCGCGATGGGGGTGAAGGGGCGGGGCCACGGTCCCAGCCAGACACGCCGGGTGACCGCGGCCAGCGCCTGCACGACGAAGCCGACACCGGAGGCGGCCGCGAGTACGGCTACGACGAGGAGTGCCTGCGCCCCGCTCGGCAGGTCGGCGACCGTGGACATGCCGTCATCGGCCTGCCGGGTCAGCAGCGCGACGTTCCACGCGTCGGCCTGGCCGAGGGCGAGGGACACCCACACCGCGCCGAGGAAGAACGCACCGGGCAGCACGAGCAGGCTGATCCACCGGTCGGCCAGCGTCTTGGCCAACTGCTGGAAGAAACCGCCCACGTGCGCTACCCCCGCTCCATGGGCCGGCCCATGACCGCGCAGCGCGGGATCGCACCCGCCGGTGGCGGCACCGCCGTCCGGTCACAGGCGCCGTCCGGGCAGCGGAACCTCTCCTGCCGGGCGGTGCCCGACCCGGCTCCCGGCAGTCCCGTGGCGAGCGTGCGCAGCGTGGTCTCACGGTCGGTGTTCAGCAACTGGCCCAGCAGAGCGAGCACCGGGCGCCGGGCCCGTGCCTCGGTCACGATCCGTTCCAGCAGTTCCTGACGTGCCGCGGAGTGCAGCCTGGTCTCGCCGATCAGCGCGTCGAACTCCTTGCACAGCGTGGTCAGGGCCGATCGTTCGGCGTCCAACAGGGCTCCCCCTTCCGTCAGTCGGCCGATAGTCTCATGGGCGATGTCCTCCGACCACCGGCTCGATCCGGAGCAGCTGAATCAACAGGCGGTCGACCTTCTGGACGCGGCCACCCGAGCCGGTGACACGGCCCTGCTGGTCCGCTGCGTCTCGTTGTTCCGGAGCGTCCTCGCCCTGACACCGCCGTACCATCCCCACCGTGCCACCCGTCTGTACAACCTCGCCGAGACCCACCGGGCGCTGTACGCGCTGACGGGACGGGAGGACGACGCCGACCAGTCGATCGGCATCGGGCGGCAGGCCGTGGCCGACCTCCAGGTCGGCAACCCGAACTCCGCGCTGATCCTGGGCAACCTCAGCGCCACCCATCTCCTCCGGTACCAGCGGGTCGGGCACCCGAACGACCTGGACGGGGTCATCGAGTTCGGGGAACGGGCCGTCGTCGCGACCGGCGCCGACCTGAACAAGGCGTTCCACCTGGCCACTCTGGCCACGGGCCATCTGCTGCGGTTCCAGAGGACCGGGCACCTCCCGAACCTGGACCGCGCCATCGACTCCGACGAGCGCGCGCTGGCCGCCGCCCCCGCCGACTCCCCGCACCGGCAGACCATCCTGACCGACCTCGCCTCGGGCTACCTGCTGCGCTTCGAGAGGACCAGGCATTTCGCGGACCTGGACCGCGCCATGGACACCGGCGAGCGCGCGCTGGCCGTCAGCCCCGCCGACTCCCCCAACCGGGCGACGACCCTGACCAACCTCGCCACGGGGCACCTGCGGCGCTTCGAGGGAAGCGGACACCTCGCGGACCTGGACCGCGCGATCGACACCGGCGAGCGCGCGCTGGCCGTCAGCCCCGCCGGCTCCCCGCACCGGCCGACCGTCCTGACCAACCTCGGCACCGCCTACTGGGCACGGTTCGGACGGGCGGGCCGCCGGGCGGACCTGGACCGCGCCATCGGGTTCGGGGAACAGGCCGCCGCCGACACGGGCAGCCCGTATCGGCTGACCACCCTGTCCAACCTCGCCGTCGCCTATCACGCCCGCTTCGAGCGGACCGGGAGCCTGGCGGACCTGGACCGGGCCATCGGCCACCACGAACACGCGGTGGCCGCCGCCCCGGACGACGCGCCCGGCGGCGCCACCTACCTGTCCAACCTCGGCATGGCGTACCACGCGCGGTTCGAGCGGCTCGGCGAGGTGGCCGACCTGGACCGGGCCATCGGCCACCTCGGCCGGGCCGTCGCCACGGCGCCCCGGGGACACCACCAGTTCGCGACGTTCCTGTCCAACCTGGGTGTCGTGTACCACGCGCGGTTCGAACGGCTGGGCGAGGTGGGGGATCTGGACCGTGTCGTCGCGTACTACGAACAGGCCGTCACCGCCACGCCCACCGACCACCCGGACCGCGCGACCCTCCTGTCCAACCTCGGTGCCGCGTACGACGCGCGATTCGACCGGAACGGAAACCCCGTCGACATGCACCGGGCCGTCGAGAGCCTGCAGAGATCGGTCGCCGCCGTACCCGTCGATCACCCGTTCCGCGCGACCGCCCTGAACAACCTCGGGGCGGCCCTGCGGGGGCGGTTCGAACGGCTGGGGGACGTGGCCGATCTGGACCAGGCCGTCGCGCATCACGAACAGGCCGTGGCCACCACGCCCACCGACCACCCGGATGTCGCGTACCGCCTGTCGAACCTCGGCCTCGCCCACTGGTCCAGGTTCGCCCGCACCGGGGAGTCGTCCGACATGGATGCGGCCATCGACGCCGGCCGACGCGCGGTGGCCGCCACACCCGAGGACCATCCGAACCGCGCGATGCACCTGAACAACCTCGGCACCGCCCTCAATCAACGGTTCGGGCACAGCGGCAGCCTCCACGACCTGGACCGGGCCGTCGCGTATTACGAACAGGCCGTGGCCGCCACGCCGAACGACCACCCCGGCCGGGCCACCTGGCTGTCCAACCTCGGGGTCGCCTACGGGGCGCGTTCCCAGCGGAGCCGCAAGCGGCCCGACTTCGACAACGCCGTCGACCTCGCGCTCCGGGCGCTCGCGGCCACCCCTGCCGACCATCCCGACCGGCTGCTGCGCCTGTACAACCTCGTGCGGGCCCATCAGATGCGGTACGAACACGCCGGCGATCCGGCCGACCTCGACCGCGCGGTCGACCTCGCGCGGGAGGCGGCCGCCGCAGTCCCGGTCGGCCATCCGGGCCGCGCGCAGCATCTGTTCAACCTCGGCAACGCCCACCGGCTGCGGTTCCAGCGGACCGGCGAACCGTCCGACCTCGACCGCGCCGTCGAGGCCGCGGAACAGGCGGTCGCGATCACCCCCGGCGACCATCCCGACCGGGCCGCGCGCATCTACTTCCTCGGGGCCTGTTACAGAAGGCGGTGGGACACCGACGGCGCCCTCGACCGGTCACGGATCGCCCGGCTCGCGCAGGAGGCGCTCGCGGCCACGACGTCGCCCCCGCTCGACCGACTCCGCGCCTGCTGGGCGGTGGGCCGGCTCGCCTACGTACTGGACGAACCGCACACCGCCCGGCTGCTGTTCGACACGGCGGTGGAGTTGCTGCCGTCGGTCGCGGCGCGGGAGACCTCGTCGGCGGACCACGAATACCGCCTCGGCGCGAACCGTGGACTGGTCGGCGAGACGATCGCCGCGCACTGTGCCCTCGACGACCCGGGCGGCGCGGTCCAGGCCGGTGAGCTGGGCCGGTCGGTCCTGCTGACCTCGCGGCTGGCGCTGCGGACACCCCTCGCCGACCTGGAGGCCGGGCATCCCGCCCTGGCCCGCCGTCTGAGCCGCGTCCGTACTGCCCTCAACGCGCCGGACCCCCCGGCCATGGCCACGCCCGACGGCCAGGACCTCGATCACGTCGACCGGCGCAAAAAGCTGTGGGCCGAGCACGACGCCGTGCTGACGGAGATCCGCAGCCTGCCGGGCCTGGACCGGTTCCTGCTCCCGCCGACGTGGAGCGAGCTGCGGCCGACCGCCACCGGCGGGGCGGTCGTGCTGCTCAACGCCGGACTGCAGCGGTGCGACGGCATCGTCGTCACCGCCGACGGGCCCCCGCTGCTGGTACCGCTGCCCGACCTGCGGCTGACCGAAGTCGAGGCATGGGCCGCCGAGTTGACGGAAGCGACACACGACGCCGGGTCGTTCACCGGCGAGCTGCGCCGGCAACGGGTGCTGACGGAGCTGCTCGGCCGACTGTGGGACACGGCGGTCGAGCCGGTCCTCGACGCGGTCGAACACCGGCTCCGGCCGGACGACGGAGCACTCCCCCGCGTGTGGTGGATGCCGACCGGACCGCTCGGGCTGCTGCCGCTGCACGCGGCCGGACACCCCGGCCGGGCCGGGGCGCTCGACCGGGTGGTCTCGTCGTACACGCCCACTCTGCGGACCCTGGCCCGTGCCCACCGACGTCCGGCTGCGACGGCCCTGCGCCGGCTCACCGTCGCCCTCGACCGGACCCCGGGGCTGCCGGACCTGCCGGCCACCGCCGCCGAGGCGGCGAGCCTGCACGCGGCCCATCCCGACATGCCGTTGCTCACCAACGAGCGGGCCACCGCCGCCCGGGTGACCGGCGCGCTCCCCGAGGCGAGCTGGGCGCACTTCGCCTGTCACGCCGGCACCGACCCCGACACTCCGTCCGAGGGCGGGCTTCATCTGCACGACGGCGTGCTGTCCATCGCGGTGATCGGCCGCCGCGACCTCCACGAGGCCGAGCTGGCCTACCTGTCCGCGTGCTCCACCGGACACGTCGGCCGACGGCACGCGGACGAGTCCATCCACCTTGCCTCCGCGTTCCAGCTGGCCGGGTTCCGGCACGTCGTCGCGAGTCTCTGGCCGCTGGACGACCGCGTCGCGGCCGGCGCGGCCGAGCGCTTCTACCGGCTGATGCCGGACACTCCGTCCGCCGATGACGCGGCGACCGTCCTCCATCGCGTCATCCAGGACCTGCGCGACGAGCATCCCGGCCGACCGCACCTGTGGGCGACGCTGATCCACAGCGGGCCCTAGCGGAGTCCTCCCCCGGGCACGCCCGAGCGACGGCCATCCCGACTTCACACAAGCGAAGCCCTACGTGCACCACCACAGAAAGCGGTCGCACTCCGTCGGGGACGGGTCCGGGCTCGGGGCCGCGCTGGTGGGGGTGACGGTGGGGGCCGAGCCGCCGCTCGTGGACGTGGGCGTGGCGGCGGGGGTCGACGCGCCAGGAGGCCTGGTGGTCGCCGACTGGGCTTCGGGGCTCTTGCTCGCGTCGGCGTCCCCGCTCTTGGACGCGGACGGCGACGGGGACTCGGAGGTCGACGGGGAAGGCGAGCCCGAGGGAACGGTGGCGCCGGAGCCGGCGTCCGTCGACGCCGACGCGCTCGCCTCCGGGGAGGCGCCGCCCTCCGCCGACTCCCCGCCCGCCGCGGCCGGCTTGGGAGAGGATCCCGGGGCGTCCATGCCCAGCTCCGCGAGGCTCAGACCACCGGCCGCGAGCACGAAGCCGGCGGCGATCAGCAGGGTCCGGCGGCGGCGTCGGCGGTGCGCTGCGGCTTTGCGATCGCGACGACTGGCTCCGCCTACGGGGTCGTCGGGGTCGTCGGGGTCGCCCTCGCCGCCGTCGTCGTACTCGCCGCCGGGCGCGTCCTCGGGTTCCCCGGCGCCGTCCGCGTCCTCGGCGCTCCGGCCACCACGGCCGCGTGCGCGCCGCCGTGACGCTCGGCCACCGGTCGGTTCCACGGCCTCCTCGGCGGGGCTGCTGCCCACAGCGGCGCCGGTCTCGGCCTCCGGGCCGGCGCCTAGAGGATCACCCGCGCACGGGGCGCCCTCATGGCCGTCTCCGCCGTACGCCATGTCACCCTGCCCGGCCGTGCCGCACGCCCCGTGGAGGTCGCCCCCGCCGTGCGTGCCGTACGGGGCGGAACCGGGGGCCTCTCCCGCGTACGGTGTCACCTCATGGCCCGCGAGCGAACCTCCGGCCCCGGCGCCGTACTGCCCCTCGGCCCCGTAAGCCCCGTAGGCCGCGTACGCCGGGGGCTCCTGCGGCTGGGCCTGGGCCGGTACGCGGGGGGTGTACGCGCGTAGCTCTTCGATGGAGGTGCCGCACCCCGGGCAGGCGAGGGCGCCATTGAGGTGCCGTCGGCACGGGTCGCAGTAGTCCATGACGCGGGAAGACTAAGTTCCTCTCACCTGGCTTTCATAGTCACGCCTGTGAAGGTTGTGTGCGGAACTACCCGTTCCGGCACGGCGAGTTGAGGGGTCCGCCAGGGACCGTTCGGGCATCCCTCCCGATCTCGCCGAAACCGACGTCGAAAGCCGTGTCGAAAGCAGTGTCGAAACCGTTATGCGTTCGACCCATTGACACTCCCCTCACCCCCTCCTTACTGTCACGTCAGCATTTCGAACGTGTGACGAAATTTCGAACAGACGTCACTGACCGACGAAGCAACGAGGGGCAATCGCCGTGCGCATCACCGGAATCAGCACACACGTGGTCGGGACGCCGTGGCGCAACCTGACCTACGTCCAGGTGCACACCGACGAAGGCATCACCGGAGTCGGCGAGACCCGGATGCTGGGACACACCGACGCGCTGATCGGCTACCTGCGGGAGGCCGAGACCAATCACATTCTCGGCTCCGACCCGTTCGCTGTCGAGGACCTCGTCAAGAGGATGAAGTACGGCGACTACGGTCGGGCCGGCGAGATCGTCATGTCCGGCATCGCCGTCATCGAGATGGCCTGCTGGGACATCAAGGGCAAGGCCCTCGGCGTGCCGGTCTGGCAGCTCCTGGGCGGCAAGGTCACCGACAAGGTCAAGGCCTACGCCAACGGCTGGTACACCACGGAGCGCACGCCCGAGGCGTACCACAAGGCCGCCCGCGGGGTCATGGAGCGCGGGTACAAGGCGCTCAAGATCGACCCGTTCGGTACCGGCCACTTCGAGCTGGACCACGAGCAGAGCCTGTACGCCGTCTCGCTCATCGAGGCCGTCCGCGACGCCATCGGCCCGGACGCCGAGCTGATGCTGGAGATGCACGGCCGGTTCTCGCCGTCGACCGCCGTCCGGCTGGCCAAGGACCTCGCGCCCTTCAAGCCCGCGTGGCTGGAGGAGCCGGTGCCGCCGGAGAACCTGAAGGCGCTGGAGAAGGTCGCCGCCAAGGTCGACATCCCGGTCGCCACCGGTGAACGGATCCACGACCGCATCGAGTTCCGCGAGCTCTTCGAGAGCCAGGCCGTGGACATCATCCAGCCCGACGTCGGCCACATCGGCGGCATCTGGGAGACCCGGAAGCTGGCCGCCACCGCCGAGACCCACTACATGCTGGTCGCCCCGCACAACGTGGGCGGGCCGGTGCTGACCGCCGCCTCGCTGCAGGTCGGCTTCACCTCTCCCAACTTCAAGATCCTCGAGCACTTCAACGACTTCGCCGACGCGGACATCAAGAAGGTCGTCAAGGGCGCCCCGCAGGTCGTGGACGGCTACTTCCACCTCTCCGACGCGCCCGGGCTCGGTGTCGAGCTGGACGTGGACGCCGCCGCGGAGTTCCCGCAGCAGCAGGCCCGGTTCGACCTGTGGGCCGAGGGCTGGGAGCAGCGCAAGCCCAAGGGAACCAAGTGAGTTCGCAGGTCGTCATCGAGGGGCCCGGCGAGCACCGGCTCGACGATCACGCCCCTCGTGAGCCCGCGGCCGGCGAGGCGCTGGTGCGCGTCCACGCGGTCGGCATCTGCGGCAGCGACCGCGAGGTGTACCAGGGCAACCGACCCGAGGGATACGTCCGATATCCCCTCACTCCGGGCCATGAATGGTCCGGGACGGTCGAGGCGGTCGGTGCGGGTGTGCCTTCAACTCTTGTCGGCCGCAAGGTCGTCGGTGAGGGCTTCCGCAACTGCCAGGTCTGTGACCGCTGCCACGCGGGCGAGACGACCTTGTGCACGGCCGGGTACGAGGAGACCGGGTTCACCCAGCCGGGTGCGATGGCCACCACGCTCACCCTGCCCGCACGCCTGCTCCACATCCTGCCGGACGACGCCGACCTGACGGCGGCGGCCCTGCTGGAGCCGGCCGCGTGCATCGCGGCCGCCGCGCTCAAGGCGAACGCCCTGCCGGGCGAGCGCGTGGCCGTGGTGGGGACCGGAACGCTCGGCATGTTCGCCGTTCAGTTCCTGAAGGCGGGCTCGCCCGCCGAGCTGCTGGTGGTAGGGACCCGCCCCGACCGGGCGGAGCTTTCGAAAGCTTTCGGTGCCACCGACTTCCGTACCAGGGCCCAGGAGCTCCCCGACGACTTCGACGTCGTCATCGAGACCGCCGGGTCCGCGTCCGCCGCGACCACCGCCGCCTCCCTGCTCAGGCGCGGCGGACGGCTGGTCCTGACGGGCATCCCGGCGCCGGGCGCCGAGGGTCTCGACCCGACGGACCTGGTCGTACGGCAGCTGGAGGTGCACACCGTCTTCGGGGCCCCGCCGGACGCCTGGGCGCACACGGTGCGGGTCTTCGGGGCCGGCCTGCTCGATCCGCTGCCGCTGGTGACGCACGAGCTGCCGCTCGACGGCTTCCCGGAGGCGATCGAACTGGTCGGGTCCGGTGATCCGAAGGTCGGGAAGGTGCTGCTCCGCCCCTAGACGTACGCCGGTACGGGGTGACCTGACCACCCCGTACCGGCGTACACCCAAGCCCCGCACGACTTGAGCCGCGAACCTCGTCCGACATATCGAACACAAAGGACAGCTTGTGACGACCGACGCTTCCGCCACGGCGGCCCGCCGCCCCGGTGAGCAGGCGCTCACCGCGCTCGGCCTGGGCGCGCCCGCCCTCGACCCCGCCGACGCCTCACCGCACACGTTCCCCGGCGGCGGCCGCTGGCGCACCGAGATCCCCTCGTGCGAGGGGCCGGAGGCGCTGGCCGTCGTCCTGAAGGAAGCCTCGCGGCTCGACGTGCCGATCCACCGGATCAGCCAGGGCAGCGGTGTGTGGATGCTGACCGACGCCGAGATCACCGAGATGGTCGAGGCGACGGGCGAGCGGGACATCGAGCTCTGTCTGTTCACCGGCCCGCGCGGCACCTGGGACATCGGCGGCTCGACGCGCACCGACTCGCGCGGCGCGGGCCTGCGGGCCCGGGGCCACGACGCGGTCGCCGGTTGCGTCGAGGACGCCGTCCGCGCAACCGAGTTGGGCGTCCAGTGCCTCCTCGTCGCCGACGAGGGCGTGCTGTGGACGCTGCACCGGGCGCGTGCCGCCGGGATCATCCCGGCCGAGACCACCCTGAAGCTGAGCGCGCTCATCGGTCCGGTCAACCCGGCCGCGTACGCGGTCTACGAGAACCTGGGCGCCGACTCCATCAACGTGCCCAGCGATCTGACGCTCGACCATCTCACCGAGATCCGGCGAGTGTCGGCCGCTCCGATGGACATGTACATCGAGGCGCCCGACGACCTCGGCGGTTATGTACGGATGTACGAGGTCGCCGAACTGATCAGGCGCGGCGCGCCGCTCTACCTGAAGTTCGGCCTGTCCAAGGCCCCGGGGATCTACCCGTACGGGCACCACATGCGCGATCTGACCCTGAACACGGCCCGGGAACGGGTACGCCGGGGCCGGCTCGCCCTGGACCTGCTCGCACGGCACGGAGCGGACGGCGACATGGCGCCGCTCGGCTCGCGACTGCCTGGTGCGCTGAAGCGTTTCGAAACACCCTCATAACGTTTGGGACAGACTCCCTTCACAAAAGCAGACGCAGTCACACACAATCCCACACACCTCTTCCCCTCGGTCCGAGCCCGCACCTCATTGCCAGAGTGTCCTCGCACCACCAGACCGAGCCCGTCCCGACATCAAGGATGATGATCATGCGTACTCGTCGAGCCGCACTCACCGCCATAGCCGGCGCCGCCTCCCTCGCCCTGACCCTCTCCGCCTGCGGCCAGGACAGCAAGGGCGGCAGCGAGGAGTCGACCGGCAGCGCCAAGGGAGGCACCATCGGCATCGCGATGCCGACCAAGTCCTCCGAGCGCTGGATCGCCGACGGCAACAACGTCGTCAAGAACCTCCAGTCCAAGGGCTACAAGACCAAGCTGGTCTACGGCGAGGACGACCCCGACCAGCAGGTCTCGCAGATCGAGAACCTGATTACGCAGGGCGTCAAGGGCCTGATCGTCGCGGCCATCGACAACAAGTCGCTGAACAACGTGCTCCAGCAGGCCAAGGACGCCAAGATCCCGGTCATCGCCTACGACCGTCTGATCCTCGGCACGCCGAACGTCGACTACTACGCGTCGTTCGACAACACCAAGGTCGGTGAGCTGCAGGCCAGCTACATCGTCGACAAGCTGGGTCTGAAGAGCGGCAAGGGCCCCTTCAACATCGAGCTCTTCGCCGGCTCCAACGACGACAACAACACCAAGTACTTCTTCGGCGGCGCGATGAGCGTGCTGCAGCCGTACATCGACAGCAAGAAGCTCGTCGTCAAGTCCGGTCAGACCAAGATCAACCAGGTCACCACCCTGCGCTGGGACGGTGCCACCGCGCAGAAGCGCATGGAGGACATCCTCACCTCCACGTACGGCAGCGGCAAGGTCGACGCGGTCCTGTCGCCGTACGACGGCATCTCCATCGGCATCATCGCCGCGCTGAAGTCGGACGGCTACGGCTCCGCCAGCAAGCCGCTGCCGGTCATCACCGGCCAGGACGCCGAGCTCGCCTCGGTGAAGTCGATCATCGCGGGTCAGCAGACGCAGACCGTCTACAAGGACACCCGCAAGCTCGCCGAGGTCGCCTCGACCATGGTGGACGACGTCCTCAACGGCAAGAAGCCCGAGGTCAACGACACCAAGACGTACGACAACGGTTCCAAGGTCGTCCCCGCCTACCTGCTGCAGCCGGTCAGCGTCGACAAGAGCAACTACACCAAGGAACTGGTCGACACGGGCTACTACAAGGCGAGCGAGCTCAACTAGTCAGCCCCTCACTGTCGGCCCATCCCCCTGATTGAAAGGCACGACCATGGCGGGACCCGTCCTGGAAATGCGCTCGATCGTCAAGACCTTTCCCGGCGTCAAAGCGCTGTCGGACGTCACACTGACCGTCCGTCAGGGCGAGGTCCATGCCATCTGCGGTGAGAACGGCGCCGGGAAGTCCACCTTGATGAAGGTGCTCTCCGGCGTCCATCCGCACGGCACGTACGAGGGCGACATCCTCTTCGAAGGAGAGGTCGTCTCCTTCAAGGACATCCGCGCGAGCGAGCAGCACGGCATCGTGATCATCCACCAGGAGCTGGCCCTGGTGCCGTTCCTGTCGATCGCGGAGAACATCTTCCTCGGCAACGAGCACGCCTCCGGCGGCTTCATCAACTGGAACGAGACGCTCAAGCACGCCACCGAGCTGCTGCGCCGGGTGGGTCTGACCGACCACCCGGAGACCCGGATCACCGACATCGGTGTGGGCAAGCAGCAGCTGGTGGAGATCGCCAAGGCGCTCTCCAAGAAGGTGAAGCTGCTCATCCTCGACGAGCCGACCGCGGCTCTGAACGACGAGGACAGCGGCAAACTCCTGGATCTCATCCTGGAGTTGAAGAAGCAGGGCATCACCTCGATCATCATCTCCCACAAGCTCAACGAGATCCGCCGGGTCGCCGACTCGGTCACGATCATCCGCGACGGGAAGTCGATCGAGACCCTCGACGTGAAGGCCCCGGAGACCACCGAGGACCGGATCATCTCGGGCATGGTCGGCCGCGACCTCGACCACCGCTTCCCCGACCGCACGCCGTACGAGGGCGAGGCGGACGCGGCCCCGGCCCTTGAGATCCGCAACTGGACCGTCCACCACCCGATCGACCAGACGCGCAAGGTCGTCGACGACGTGTCGATCCATGTGCGGCGCGGGGAGATCGTCGGCATCGCGGGTCTGATGGGCGCAGGCCGCACCGAGCTCGCGATGAGCGTGTTCGGGCGCACCTACGGCCGGCACGCGGGCGGCCAGGTCTTCAAGGACGGCGAGGAGATCCGTACGAAGACCGTCGCGGAGGCGGTCGGGCACGGGATCGCGTACGTGACCGAGGACCGCAAGCACTACGGCCTCAACCTCATCGACAACATCAACCGGAACATCTCGCTGACCGCCCTGAACAAGGTCGCCAAGCGCGGTGTGGTCGACGAGCACGAGGAGCGGAAGGTCGCCGAGCGCTTCCGCAAGTCGATGAACATCAAGGCGCCGACCGTCTTCGAGACGGTGGGCAGGCTGTCCGGCGGCAACCAGCAGAAGGTCGTCCTCAGCAAGTGGATCTTCGCGGGTCCCGAGGTGCTGATCCTGGACGAGCCCACGCGCGGTATCGACGTGGGCGCCAAGTACGAGATCTACACGGTCATCGACCAGCTGGCCGCCGAGGGCAAGGCGGTCGTCTTCATCTCCTCCGAGCTGCCGGAGCTGCTCGGGATGTGCGACCGCATCTACACGATGGCCGCCGGGCGGCTCACGGGTGAGGTTCCGCGGGCCGAGGCCACGCAGGAAGTGCTGATGCGCCAGATGACGAAGGAC
Source organism: Streptomyces sp. NPDC005402 (assembly GCF_040606575.1). NCBI lineage: Bacteria > Bacillati > Actinomycetota > Actinomycetes > Kitasatosporales > Streptomycetaceae > Streptomyces > Streptomyces sp. NPDC005402. The sequence goes on along the minus strand of NZ_JBEXFB010000019.1, from coordinate 139,159 downwards.
AAAGAGGTAACGCGATGAGCACCGATGTGACGAAGGTTCCGGCCGCGGCGCCGCCGGGCAAGGGCGGGGGGTCGTCCTCCGGCGAGGGCCTGCTCCAGCTGATGCTGAACGGGCTGCGCCGCAACATGCGGCAGTACGGCATGCTGATCGCGCTCGGCCTGATCGTCGCGCTGTTCGCGGTGTGGACCGACGGCGACCTGCTGCTGCCGCGCAACGTCTCCAACCTGGTGCTCCAGAACAGCTACATCCTGATCCTCGCGATCGGCATGATGCTGGTGATCATCGCGGGCCACATCGACCTGTCGGTCGGATCACTGACCGCGTTCGTCGGCGCCTTCGCGGCCGTACTGACGGTCCAGCACGACGTGGCCTGGCCGATCGCACTCGTGCTGACCCTGGTGGTGGGCGCGGTCGCGGGCTCGGTCCAGGGCTATCTGATCGCGTATCTCGGCATACCGTCGTTCATCGTCACCCTGGCGGGCATGCTGCTCTTCCGCGGTCTGACGGAGATCCTGCTGGAGGGCCAGACCCTCGGCCCGTTCCCGAACGGTCTGCAGAAGCTCGGCAACGGCTTCCTGCCCGAGGTCGGCCCGAACACCAACTACCACAACCTCACCCTGCTCCTCGGCTTCGCGCTGCTGGCCTTCGTGATCTACCAGGAGGTCCGCGACCGCAAGCGCCAGCAGGAGTTCGCGCTGGACGTGCTGCCCAGGAACGCCTTCCTGCTCAAGCTCGTCGCGATCGCCGCCGCGGTGCTCGCGGTCACGATGCTGCTCGCCAGCTACCAGGGCGCGCCGATCATCCTGCTCGTCCTCGGTGTGCTGGTGGTCGGCTACGGCTACGTCATGCGCAACGCGGTCTTCGGCCGGCACATCTACGCGATCGGCGGCAACCTGCCGGCCGCGAAGCTGTCCGGCGTCAAGGACAAGAAGGTCACCTTCCTTGTCTTCCTCAACATGGGCGTGCTCGCGGCCCTGGCGGGTCTGGTGGTCGCAGCCCGCCTGAACGCGGCCTCCCCGAAGGCGGGCCTGAACTTCGAACTCGAGGCGATCGCCTCGTCGTTCATCGGTGGCGCGTCCATGAGCGGCGGCGTGGGAACCGTCCTCGGCGCGATCATCGGTGGTCTCGTCCTCGGTGTGCTGAACAACGGCATGAACCTCCTCAGCGTCGGCACCGACTGGCAACAGGTCATCAAGGGTCTCGCCCTGCTGGCCGCGGTCGGGTTCGACGTGTGGAACAAGCGCAAGTCCGGTTCGTAAGTCATCTCGGGCCCCGTCGGAGAAACCGGCGGGGCCCGCTTCCTTCACAGGAGCCGCTAGATGGAACTGAACAGACGAACGGTCATCGCGGGTGCCGCGGCCGCGGGAATCGCCGCGACGACGCTCGGGGGCACCGCTGAGGCGTCCAGCAGCAAGAAGCCGACCAAGAAGCTCTTCGGCACCCTCGCCGACGGCACCAAGGTCTACATCTGGTCGCTGGCCAACGGCGGCACGAGGATGAAGGTCCTCTCCTGGGGCGGCGTCGTGCAGTCCCTGGAGATCCCGGACCGGCACGGTCACTACGCCAACGTCTCGGCGGGCTTCGACAACATCGAGGACTACGTCGCCAAGACCCCGTACTTCGGTGCGCTGATCGGGCGTTACGGCAACCGCATCGCCAAGGGGCAGTTCACCCTGGACGGCAAGAGCTACCAGCTCTCCGTCAACGACGGGGCCAACAGCCTGCACGGCGGCACCCAGGGCTTCGACAAGCGGGTGTGGGACGTCGAGCCGTTCACCAAGGGCTCGGACGTCGGCATCCACCTGCACTACACGTCCGTCGACGGCGAGATGGGCTACCCGGGCACCCTCAAGGTGAAGGTGACGTACACCCTCACCCGGCACGGCGAGTGGCGGATCGACTACGAGGCCACCACCGACAAGGCCACCGTGGTCAACCTGACCAACCACGTGTACTGGAACCTCGGCGGCGAGGGCACCGGCACCATCGAGGACCACGAGCTGCGGATCGCCGCCTCCCGCTACACGCCCACCGACTCGGGTCTGATACCCACCGGTGAGCTGGCGAAGGTCGCGGGCACCCCCTTCGACTTCCGCAAGGGCAAGCAGATCGGCCGGGACATCCGGGCCGGCCACCAGCAGCAGGTCCTCGCCAAGGGCTACGACCACAACTGGGTCCTGGACAAGGGCATCACCGCCAAGCCCGAGCACGTGGCGACCCTGCGCGACCCGTCGTCGGGCCGCACGCTGAAGATCTCCACCGTCGAGCCGGGGCTCCAGTTCTACTCGGGCAACTTCCTCGACGGCACCCTCACCGGGACCGGCGGTCACACCTACCGCCAGGGCGACGCCCTGTGCCTGGAGACGCAGCACTTCCCGGACTCCCCGAACCACCCGTCGTTCCCCTCGACGGTGCTGCGTCCGGGCCAGACATACCGGACCACGACGATCCACTCGTTCGGTGCCTGACCTGGTCTGATGCGGGGTTCGGGCCCGGGGTTCCCGAACTCACACTTCTTTCACACCCGTTGAACAGCGCCACGCAGGAATCCGTATGTAAGGGCGGCCCGTGCTCCCCCGCGCGGGCCACCCCATGACGACGGACCCGGTCGTCCCCGCCGGGTCCGCCCCATACGGAGGTTCGATGGCCGACAACGTCACCTCGTTGTTCCGCAGCACGGCTGCGCACAGCCCGTCCATGGCGGCGCTGGCGCGCGAAGGCGGAGACGGGACGGGGCCGGTGGACTTCTGTATCCCCTGCAATCCCTACTTTCCCACCCCGGCGATGATGGACACCATGGCCGCGCGGCTGAAGGACATCATCACCTACTACCCCAGCAGCGCCGACACGATCACCGCCGAGCTGTGCAACCTGCTCCAACTGCCGCCGCAGGCCGTGGCGATGGGCAACGGCTCGACCGAACTGATCACCTGGATCGACCACCTGCTGGTCCGCGAGTCCCTCGCCGTCCCGGTCCCCACCTTCGGCCGCTGGACCGACCAGCCGATGGAGACCGGCAAGCGGGTCGACATGTTCCCGCTCCAGGAGTCCAGCGGATTCGCCCTGGACCTCGCGCAGTACGCCGAGTTCATACGTACCCGGGGCACGCGGGTCGCGGTCATCTGCAACCCGAACAACCCCGACGGCGGCTTCCTCCACAAGCACGCGCTCGTGCAGTTCATGGACGCCATGGCCGACCTGGACCTCATCGTCATCGACGAGTCGTTCCTGGAGTTCGCGGACGCCGAGCAGGAGCCCTCGGTGGTCCAGGAGGCGATGATCCGGCCGAACGTCATCGTCCTGCGCAGCCTCGGCAAGAACTTCGGCCTGCACGGCATCCGCTTCGGCTACATGGTCGCCAACCCCTCGCTGGCGGGCCGGGTGCGCTCGATGCTGCCGAAGTGGAACCTCAACGCGTTCGCCGAGTACGTGGTGTTCATGCTCAAGGAGCACGGCGCCGAGTACGCGCAGAGCCTCCACCAGGTCCGCCGGGACCGCCTCGACATGGCGAGCCAGCTCGCCGCGCTGCCCGGCCTGACCGTCTACCCCTCCCAGGGGAACTTCCTCTTCGTGCGCCTGCCGGTGGGCGCCGAAGGCACCGTGGTCCGGGACCGGATGCTCACCGAGCACCGGATCCTCGTCCGCGAGTGCGGCAACAAGATCGGATCTTCGAGCCGCTTCCTGCGACTCGTGGTGCGCCCCCAGGTGGACGTGCGTCGCCTGGTGTCCGGCCTGGAACAGGTGCTCTACGGGACCAGGAGGGGAGCCGCCGTGCCCGAGCTCGCTCAAGGGACCAGCTACAGCTCGGGTACGGCGGCAGTGGACCGGCTCGTCGGCCAGACCAACGGGGCGGGCATGCAGGACCTGGCGGCGATGGCCGTCGGCGGTGGCGGGATGGGCGGCGGGATGGGCGGTGGCGTCGGCATGCCGATGCCGATCGCCCAGCCGGCGGCGGTGGCCGCGGCGGCGCCCATGCAGGTGGCGGCTTCGATGGGGTCGGCCGCTCCCATGGGCCCGACTGCCTCCATGGGGGCGGGGATGCCGATGCCGGCCCAGATGCCGGCTCCGGACCCGATGCCGGCCCCCGCTCCCATGCCGGCCCCTGTGCCCGTGCCCGCCGCCCCGCCCACTCCGGCGCCCTTCACGCCGCCCTACGGGCCGACTCCACCGGGGGTGCCGGCCCGAGGGGGGCTCACCGCCGCGCAGGTGCGCGGGATGACCGCGCCGGCGCCGGGGGCTCCGCAGGAGCTGTCCCAGGCGCCCGCCACCGGCTGGCCCAACGCGCAGAGCTGGCCGAACGCTGCGGGGATGGGCCAAGCCGGCTGAGTGGCGCAGGCGGGATCAGTAGGCGACGGGCCACCCACTGCTCCAGTTCAGAAGGTTGATGCCGAGCTTGGGTGTGCCGTTGTCGTTGCCGTCGTAGTAGTGGTAGACGATCAGGTCGCCGTCGGAGTCGTTCATGATCGACTGGCCGCCGGGGCCGATGTACCGGCCGTGCGACTCCAGGACCGACGTGCCGCCGTTGTTCATCATCGAGACGCCGTTCTTGTCGACGTACGGCCCGGTGACGCTGGTGGCGCGGCCGACCTTGACCTTGTAGGTCGAACTGGTGCCGGCGCAGCAGGTGTCGTAGGACGCGAAGAGGTAGTAGTAGCCGTTCCGCTTGACGATGTACGGCGCCTCGACGGCCTTGGTCCCGGTGGGGCGGGAGGCGATGGAGTAGCGGGTCGTGTTGGTGGAGAGCTGCTTGCCGGTGGCCGGGTTGATCTGGATCATCTTCAGGCCGGTCCACCAACTGCCGAACGACAGCCACCACTTGCCGTCGCCGTCGACGAACAGGTTCGGGTCGATGGCGTTGTAGTCGCTGGAGGTGGTCGAGGTGTACACGGTCCCCTGGTCGCTCCAGGACCCCGGCAGACCGGTGCTCGAAGTGGCCACGCCTATCGCCGACTTGTTGGAGCCGAACGTCGAGACGGCGTAGTACAACAGGTACTTGCCGCCCTGGTAGGAGATGTCGGGCGCCCAGGCCTCGGTGGCGTACGACGACCACCAGCTCGGCTTGGTCGAGAAGGCGTCACTGCCTGCCGTGAACGCGGTCCGGTCGGTGGAGGTGCGGTAGCCGAGACCGCCGCCGGTGCCGTACAGCAGGTACCGTCCCGCCGACGTACGGATCATCGTCGGGTCGTGGATGGTGGTGGCACCGGTGACGGTCCCGGGGTTGGGGTAGGCGGAGGCCGTGCCCGGGATCAGGGCCAGCAGGAAGGCGACGGGAACTGCCAGAAGTGAGGTGCGGCGCACGCTGACGCTCCTTTGAGGAGTGGGGGGACGCGAGTGGGGGGATGTTCGGTATGTCGATCACCGATCAGAGCTTCGGACGGGACCGTAGAATCGAACCTCTTGCGCGTCAATGGTCCGCGCAGCAACAGCTGTTGGTGAACCGGAACTCAAAGGGTGTTCCATGACAGCCGTGCACGTGACCGTATGGGACGACCGCGTCGGGGCCCGCGAGGGTGCCCCGGCCCTCTTCGTCCACAGCCTCCTCACCTGGGGCAGTGACTCCACGTACGGCTTCGCCGGGCAGCGGCCCCTCGCCGCCGGCCGACGACTGCTGCTGATGGACCGCCGGGGTTACGGCGACAGCCCAGACACCGCGCGCAGCGACTTCGAGGTCGATGCCGGGGACGTCATGGACGTACTGGGCGGTGGCGCGCACCTGGTGGGGCACGGGAACGGCGCCGTCGCCGCGCTGCTCGCCACCGCGCGCAGGCCCGATCTCGTCCGTTCCCTCGCGCTCATCCAGCCCTCCGCGTTCACCGCGGCCGCGGACCGTCCGGTGGTCGCCGAGCTCCTTGACCGGGTGCGTGGCAGCACGCCCGTCGTCCCGGACCATGTGACGCCGGAGCGGTTTCTGCGGGCCTCCACGGAGGGCATCGGACTGCGGATGCCCGACCCCACGCCGCGCCGGCTGCGGGCCGCTGCCACGTCGATGCGGGAGCGGCCGATCTGGGAGGCCGAGATTCCGTTGCCGGCCGTCCGGGCCGCCGCCGTGCCGGTTCTGGTGATCTGCGGGACCTGGGAGGACGCGCCGACGGCGTACCGCGAGCACGTGGGTCTCCCGCTGATGGCCGTCGCGGAGTCCCTCACGGACTCCCTCGGGGCGCGCCTCGTGCGGGTGCCCGGGTACTACCCGAGGCCCTGCGGGAGTTCTGGGACTCCCGGGCCTGAGTGTCGTAGGACTCAGCCGACCTGCTCGAAGACCATCGACCACCAGCTGTCCGGCTGGGCGAAGGCGTACGGGTCGCGGGCCTTGAGATACTCGACGAGCTTGTCGGTGTACGGGGCGCGGTCCTGGGGGGCGGCCCCCTGCAGGTGCTTGGCGCGCAGTGCGAACCGGTACAGGAACTCGACGAGGTCGGCGAGGGTGCGGTTCACGATCTCGGCGCGTGGCTCGGCGTCGAAGGACATGAGGATGACGTAGCCGCGGTCCATGTCGAGGCAGTACCGCATCGCCGGGTCGTCGGTGGGGCCGCCCAGGACGAGGATGTGGGTCTCCTCGCCGCCCGCGGCGACCGGCACCACGGTGAAGGGGTCGGGGCCCTCCTCGGCGGTGTCGAGGGTGAACAGCACGTCGACGAAGACGGGTACACCGACCTCGCACAGCACCTCGGCGTCGGCCTCGGACAGTCCGCGCTCCTCGGCGACGGCACGGTCCAGCGTGACCACGCGGTCCGCGCCGAACAGTTCCGTCATCTCGTCATGGGTGGCCATGCGTCCTCTTCTTCCCTTTCATCCCGCTTCAGCCGCTGAGGCCGGCTCGTCGCAGCAGTTTCAACCAGTCGTCGTACTCGACCAGCTCGTCGTCGATCAGGGCGAGCCGCTGGTACTCGGCGGGGTCGACCAGCCGCTCCAGGAAGAACGCCTCCACGCTGGGCGCCAAGTGGTCGAAGCGCTCCGCGTCGGGCCAGTCGGGGCCTTCTTCCAGAGCTCCGAGGACGTCGCCGCCCGCGCGGTCGAGGTAGACCGGGGCTTCCTGGATCATCCCGACACAGTAGAGCTTCTCGGGGGACAGCGGCAGCGGGGAATCGACCACCGGCTCGCAGTAGAACTGGTGCTCCTCGGCCTCCCGCAGGCTGAAGAGCTGCACGGACGGCCCGCAGCCCACACCGTTCAGCACCCGGCAGAAGTCCAGGAACTTCCGCGGCACCCCGTCGGCCTCCGCAGCAGCCGCCGTCTCTTCGTCGATCGTCCCGCCGAGCGTGAACGACAGCACGTCCGGGCTCTCCGCCAGTGCCGTCCGCAGGGCGTCCACCGTCGCGATGAGACGGGACGACGCCGGGCTCGCGCTAGTCATCTGGCCACCACTTGATGTCGATGTTGATGGGATTGCCGTCCGGAAGATCCTTGATCTGCGGGCGTATCTGCTGGGTGCCGATGTCGTAGTTCGTCGTCCGGTCGAGCATGCGCAGGTTACGCCACGCGTCCGGACCACCGGTCTGGAGCTCGTTGACGTGGTCGGGTTGCATTTTACGGGCGGCCACCGCGGCCTCTTCGGCGAAGTCCGGGTCGTCCTTGTGGTTCCTGCGGATCAGTGCTTCCAGCGCGCCCTTGTAGTCCGCGGTGATCTTCTTGTCGCGGTAGTCCTCGGTCTTGCCCTTGAACTTGAAGAGCTTGCCCTCCTCGCCGAGCCGCTGCAGGGCCCGCGCCTTCCGCTCGAAGGCCTGCTTGGGCATGCCGGGCTTCCACTCCAGGGTGACGGTGTGCGGGTCCCTGGTCGTGTCCGGCCGGTCCTTGCCGATGCCGCCGCCGTCACGGACGGTGTCCTGGTCGCGGGAGCGCTTGACGATGCTCTGCAGCATCGTCTCGATCTTCTTGTCGTTGCGCGCGTGGTTGTCGCCCATGGCGCGCACGCCCTTGGACACGTCCTGGAGGTGCTTGTGGAGCTGGTCCTCGGCCTCCTCGATGGCCTTGAGGATCTTCTCGGCCCCGGTCTCGACGGCCGCCGCCAGGGCGCCCTTGCCCCGGGTCCGGTCCAGCCCGGCACGGCTGCGGCGCAGGTGGGGGCGGGCACCGGACTCGTGCTCGTCGGCCTGGGAGGTGATCCGGTCGGCGAGCCGGTCGTGGAGGTCCTTGTCGCTGCGTACGGTGTCGCTCACGCGGCGCCTCCCTTGCCGGCGAAGCTCCCCGTGGTGCCGGTGACGGCGTCCAGCCCCTCGGAGAAGCCCTCGCTGCCCGCGTGCAGGGTCTTGCCGGGGCTGTAACCGTCCTGCAGGCCCACGGCGTTGGCGCCGAGCTGGAGGACGAGGTCGGTGGCCATGTTGCCGAGCGCGGAGTAGACCGGGCCCATGGCGACGGACATGAGCTCCTCCATGAGGAGTTGCTCGGCCTCCTTCAGCAGCCGCCGCACGATGAGGCGGGTGGCCTGGGTGGCACCGAGCGCGCCGACCTCGGAGAGCCCGAGCGTGAAGGGGGCGGCGGCCTGGGCGGCGATGATCTCGGCGGCCAGGATGCCCAGTTGCACGATGGCGGCGACCTTGGCACCGGCCACGGCGACGGCGGCGCCGTCCAGGGCCATGGCCCCGAGATCGGCCGCTTCCCCGAGCCGTTCCAGGTGTACGTCGCTGACCTTGCCCCAGTGCTGCTGGAAGGCCGCGGTCGCGATGCCCTCGTTCCCCTCCAGGAACTCCTGGACGACGCTCGCCGTGGCGTCCTTGCCCTCCCGCATCCGGGAGGCGAAGGAACGCAGGCCGTCGGCCATGTCCCGGTAGTCGTCCTCGTCGACGTTGGGCCACTCGACGCCGATGAGGTCCAGCACCCAGGCCGCCTCGTCGGGCAGCACGACCCCCATGCTCGTTCCCCCTTTGTCTTGGCAGGACCATTTCAGGTCACGCGTACGACGGCCGAACTTTACTACGGGGGGCGGGATTTGCCGGGGGTGTGGGAGGGAGCGGGGTGGTGGGTTGTGGGGCGGAGGCGGAGGTTCTGCTGGTGGGGGCGGCGGGGTCGAGAGGTAGGGGGAGATGGGTCGGCGTGGGGCGGCTGGGACTCGGCGGTGGGGTCGGGGCGGGGGCGGTCCTCAGCCACGACTGAGGGGGCCGGCCGGGCGGGACCATGGCAGTCGCAGTCCTCAGCGGTGACCGAGGGGGCGCCGGGCTGGAGCCGAGGCGTCGCGGAGCGCAGCTGCGACCGAGGGGCCGCCGCCGAGCGGGAGCCGAGGCAGTCGCAGCCCTCAGCCCTCAGCCCTCAGCCCTCAGCCCTCAGCCACGATCGAAGGAGGCCGCCGAGCGTGAGCCGAGACACTCCCGATCCTCACCCGCGACCGCAAGGACCCGCCGGGCGGGAGCCTAGGCAGCCGCAGTCCTCAGCCACGACCGAGGGAGGCCGCCGA